>JAFZLP010000073.1 GCA_017551405.1 Bacteroidales bacterium | reverse complement strand
GACGACGTCGACCTGCTGGGGCTGGCAGATGCCAACGACGTGGCCGTAATCACCATAGGCAAGACCTCCGGCGAGTTTGAAGACCGCTCCATTACAAGCAATTACGCTCTTACCGACGAGGAAATCTCCATGATCACCAAGGTGTGCGGAGCCTTCCATTCGGCAGGGAAGAAGGTGATAGTGATACTCAACGTCTGCGGTGTGGTGGACACCATTTCCTGGATTGAAAGCCCCGACGCCGTGCTCTGCGCCTGGCTTCCCGGACAGGAAGGCGGCAACAGCGTGGCCGACATCCTCACCGGAAAGGCGAACCCCTCCGGGCGCCTGCCCATGACCTGGCCCCGCAGGTACAAGGACGTGCCCTCGGCCGAGAACTTCCCCGATCCCGACAAGATTTCGCGCTTCAAGAACATGAAGAGCATGTCCAGTTTCGTCGGCATCAATTCCAAACCCGGAAGGACCAAGAACTTCGACTACACCGAATACACCGACGATATTTTCGTGGGCTACCGCTATTACACCACGAATGACGTCAAGGTCAGCTTCCCGTTCGGATACGGCCTGAGCTACACCACCTTCGAGTATTCCGACCCGGTCCTGAGGGGCGGCTCCGTCTTCGTCACCGTCCGCAACACCGGCGCGGTGGCCGGAAAGGAGGTGGTGCAGGTCTACACCACTCCCGACAAGGCCGGCAGGCCCTCCAGGGAGCTGATCGGCTTTGCCAAGACTAATCTGCTGCAACAGGGTGAAAGTCAGACGATTGAGATTCTCCTTTACGAATATAAATCCGGAATGTCGCTGATAATAGCACGCAATGCGGCCGACCCGGAACCCATAAAAGTAAACGATTATTCCCTTTTCAGATGAAATCAATAAGCACAGACAAAGCCCCCGCGGCAATCGGACCCTACAGCCAGGCCGTCAGGACGGGCAATCTCGTTTTCGTTTCAGGCCAGCTGCCGATCGATCCCGCAACAGGCGCCTTCGCCGAAGGCGGAATCAAGGAGCTCACCCGCCAGAGCATCCTCAACGCCAAGGCCATCCTCGAGCAGGCCGGCACCGACCTCGCCCACGTGGTCAAGACCACCGTATTCCTCGCGGATATGGGCGATTTCGCCGCGATGAACGAAGTGTACTCCCAGTTTTTCACCGAGCCGTTCCCGGCCCGCTCCGCTGTGGCGGTGAAGACGCTTCCGAAGGGAGCCCTTGTGGAAATGGAGTGCATCGCAGAGATATGAAGTATTTCATAAACCCCTGTACCGACCCGTACAGGAACATGGCATTCGACGAGTGGTGCCTCGAGCACGGCCCGGAAGAGCCCGTATTCTACCTTTGGCGCAACCGGCCGTCGGTCATCGTGGGCTTCAACCAGGTGGCCGGGAACGAGGTGAACCTCGACTATCTGCGCGAGCACGGCATCCTGCTGGTGCGGCGCGTAACCGGGGGCGGAGCGGTATACCACGACCTGCAGAACCTCAATTATTCATTCGTCGGCCCGCTGCATACGATAGATACCGGCCTTATTACCGACGCCCTCACCGCAATGGGGCTGAACGTGGAACGGACCGGCCGGAACGACATCTTCCTTGACGGCCGCAAGATTTCCGGCTACGCCCGCCGCGTGTGGAAGAACCGCGAGCTCATCCACGGCACCCTCATGTATGACGTGGACATCGAAACCCTTACCGCCGCCCTCAACGTGGAGGGCTCGAAACTCAACCGCAAAGGAGTTGCCTCAGTGCGGAGCAGGGTCACCAATATAAAGGACTATCTGCCTGGAATTCAAAGCATTGACGAATTCCAGCAGGCCCTACAGAAGATTCTGGAAGAGCAGTGCTGTGCAGAACTGGGAGTGCTCACTGAACGGCAGCAGGCCGAAATCGAGAAACTTGCGGCGGACAAGTTCGCCTCGCCGGAGTGGATACTTAAACCGAAAGAAGCTGACTGATTCCAGCCAGCTTCTTCCTTCTTTTACTGCCGGATTTCTCCGGACATCCGTGGTAATTACAGAATGCCGTAAGTGATCAGGTACACCGCTGCGGCGAAAGCTGCGCCGGCGAGCGGAGCAAACGTCGGGATCCAGGCATAACCCCAGCCGCTGTCCCTCTTGCCCCTGATGGGCAGGATGGCGTGCGCCAGGCGCGGGGAGAGGTCGCGGGCGGGATTCATGGCGTATCCGGTGGTGCCGCCGAGCGACATGCCGAGCGCCATGATTACCGCGGTCACGGGGAAGGCGCCGGTGCTGCCGAGGCCCACTGTTGCCACATTGCCCCTGCTGCCGATGGCCATGATGAGGAACACCAGCATGAACGTGGCGATGAACTCGCTGAAGAAATTAATGCTCTTGTGCTCGATTGCCGGCATGGTGCAGAAGGTGCCGAGCATGGTGTCGGGCTCATCTGCCGTGGCGGCGTAATGGTCTACATAGAAGGCATATACGAGCACTGCTCCGGCAAAGCCGCCGAGCATCTGCGCAGCCATGTAGGGCAGGACCTCGTTCCAGGGGAAGAGGCCGCCGAGGGCGAGGCCCAGGGAAACTGCCGGATTGAGGTGCGCGCCGCTGTAGGGCCCGGCCACGAAGACGCCGGCCATCACCGCGAAGCCCCAGCCGAGGGTGATCACCACCCAACCTGCGCCCTTCGCTTTGCTCTTGTTGAGCGAGCAGGCGGCGCAAACCCCGTCTCCGAAGAGCACCAGCACGAGGGTGCCCAGGAACTCGAAGACGCATTTCATGAAGAGAGAAACTTCCATATGCTTGATTTATTTGATTTTACCTTTTCCTGACAGGGCGCGCTTCACGGCATCGGCCCAGCCGGCCTTCTTGTCCTCGACCGAAGCCGGGGACGGGTCGAACTCGGCGTCGGCCTTCCAGTAGCGGCGGATTTCATCCTGCGAGCCCCAGTAGCCCACCGCCAGTCCGGCGAGGTAGGCCGCACCTTCCGCAGTGGTCTCCACCACCTGCGGGCGAACCACGCGCGTGCCGAGCACATCTGCCTGGAACTGCATCAGCAGGTTGTCGCGCGAAGCGCCGCCGTCCACCTTGAGGGTGCCCAGGGTGATGCCGGCGTCGGCCTCCATGGCATGCACGATGTCCATGGTCTGGAAGGCGATGCCCTCTTCCGCCGCGCGGGCGATGTGGGCCGCCGTGGTGCCGCGGGTGATGCCGCAGATGGTCCCCTTGGCGTACGGGTCCCAGTACGGGGCGCCGAGGCCGGTGAGGGCCGGCACGAAGTACACTCCGCCGTTGTCGGGCACCGAAGCTGCCAGGGCCTCGATCTCGGAAGAGCTCTTGACTATTCCGAGGCCGTCGCGCAGCCATTGCACGATGCTGCCGCCCACGAAGATGGAGCCTTCGAGCGCGTAGTTCACTTCGTTGCCTATCTTCCAGGCTATGGTGGTGAGCAGGTTGTTCTTGCTCATGATGGGCTTGTCGCCGGTGTTCATGAGCAGGAAGCAGCCCGTGCCGTAGGTGTTCTTGATGTCTCCGGGGTTGGTGCACATCTGCCCGAAAAGGGCGGCCTGCTGGTCGCCGGCGATACCCGCGATGGGCACTTCATGGGCGAAGATGGTGGTTTTGGTGTAGCCGTACACCTCGGAAGATGCGGCCACGCGCGGCAGCATGCTGTCGGGGATGCCGAAGAATTCGAGGAGTTCGCGGTCCCACTCGAGCGTGTGGATGTTGTAGAGCATGGTGCGGGAGGCGTTCGACACGTCGGTCACGTGCACGTCGCCCCTGGTGAGGTTCCAGACCAGCCAGCTGTCCACCGTGCCGAAGCGGAGCTCGCCCCTTTCCGCCCTGTCGCGGGCGCCGGGGACGTTCTGGAGTATCCAGCGAATCTTGGTGGCGGAGAAGTACGGGTCGAGGATGAGGCCTGTCTTTTCGCGGATTTTGGCGACCATGGCGGGGCTGATGCTTTCGCAGTATTCTGAGGTGCGCCTGTCCTGCCAGACGATGGCGTTGTACACCGGCTCGCCGGTTTTGGCGTCCCACACGATAGTGGTCTCGCGCTGGTTGGTGATGCCTATGGCTGCGATGCTCTTGCCGTTGATGTCCATCTTGGTGATGGCTTCCGCCACGACCGAGGCCTCGCTGGACCAGATGTCCATCGGGTCGTGCTCGACCCAGCCCGGACGCGGGAAATGCTGGGTGAATTCCTTCTGCGCTACGCTGCGGATGTTCCCCTCGTGGTCGAAAACTATGGCTCTGGAGGAGCTGGTGCCCTGGTCGAGGGCAAGGATGTATTTTTCCATTTGATTCGGATTTAGTTCTGTTTCAGTGCAAGTACAAATATAAGAAACAATGAGGATTTTTACTAACTTTGTACAATATGAAAGTCATTGTCAGCGGTTACGGAAAAATGGGCCACATGGTGGAGTCCATCCTCAAGGCTCGCGGCGTGGAAGTCGCAGCCTGCAGCGAAGACATCTGCGCGACGCCGGCCCCGCTCGCGAAGGAATGCGTCTGCATAGATTTCACGACTCCCGATGCGTTCAGGGCCAATTACAGATTCATATCGGCTCATTTCAAGGCCGCCGTAATCGGCACCACCGGCTGGTACGACATCAAAAACGAGGTGTTCGCCGAGTTCGAAAAGCACGGCACGCCCATGATCTGGTCGGCCAATTTCTCCCTGGGCGTGAACGCCCTGTTCGCTGCCGTAGAAAAGGCCTCATCCGTCCTCGGCGGCCACGGCTACACCCCGCATATCACCGAAACCCACCATATCCACAAGCTCGACGCTCCCAGCGGCACCGCCAAAATCCTCGGCAACATAGTGGCCGGAGGCCTCGGGACCGA
Organism: Bacteroidales bacterium; assembly: GCA_017551405.1. GTDB lineage: Bacteria > Bacteroidota > Bacteroidia > Bacteroidales > UBA932 > Cryptobacteroides. The sequence goes on along the minus strand of JAFZLP010000073.1, from coordinate 386 downwards.
GCCTGAAATCACTTCCATACGCGAAGGCGAAGTGCCGGGCATCCATACCGTGGAGTTCCGTTCCGGCTGCGACGTCCTCACCTTCACCCATGAGGCTTTCTCGCGCCAGGGACTGGCCGAAGGGGCGGTGGCGGCGGCCCTGCTCACCGAAGGGCTCAGCGGTGTACACGAATTCAAAACTCTCATCATATGAAAGCATTAACGCTCAAAGGGTGCGGCACCGCGATGCTCACCCCGTTCAAAAAAGACGGCAGTGTCGACTACGACGCCTTCGCTGCAAGCGTGGACCGGCAGATAGAGGCCGGCATCCATTTCCTCGTCCCGCTGGGGACGACCGGCGAGACTCCCTGCCTGAGCGTCCAGGAAAGGATAGAAATCCTCAAGAT
>JAFZLP010000072.1 GCA_017551405.1 Bacteroidales bacterium | reverse complement strand
CCAGATACTGTCTCATTGTACGATGATGACCCTTTCAATCTCTTCCGTGCTGGAGTCGGCATAGCCTACGATGGCCTTCACCGTGTGCGCTCCCTTCGAGGTCAGGTTCACCGAAGAAGCGGTGGTGCGGCTGCCGTCGAAGTACCATTTGACCGAAGTTGCAGAATCGCCGTCGGTTGAAAGCGAGAGGGTGAACACGTCTCCGACCGAATAGTACTTCTTCGGGCTCCTGATTATCTTTATTCCGATGCCGGAGCTTTCCGGTCCAGCCAGCATGAAACTGACCCTGCCGTTTTCAAAGGATATGTCCCTGAGAGTGTAATCGAGTTCCTTGCCGCTCCATGCCTCGGGCGTGAATTCAGTGATGGAGCCGGAGGGGTATACCCATCTGTCGCGGCGGTCTCTAGACTCCCTCGCCGGAATAATCCTGAAGCACGGATGGACGGAATAAGCGTTGATCATATTGTAATACCATAGGGACGAAGCCCTTATGCTTCCGGTCACCTTGTTGTTGGACCTGTCCGCATGATAGACCACCAGGCCTTGCACGGGAGTGCCCTTGGCGTATTGGTTGATGCAGGCGTCCCAGCCCGTGCCGTCGCGGGTTTCGAATATGAAGAACTCATTCTTCACGTCTGACGGAATCATGTAGGCCTTGTTGGTGGAGATGGATTCCAGGCTGTAGGAGCCGGTGCTGCTGAGAGTCGTCGGTTCGTCCATCCATCCGAGAATGTTCCTTTCCATGGCGCTGAGGTTCGGAGGTGTGGCGGAATCGTTGTTGTAGGTGCCCGAGGCCATGACGGAAAACGTATCGGGCGTATATGATGCCATGCCGTTCGTATAGTAGTCGGTATCGTAGAAATCGGGAAGACCAAGCACATGGCCGAATTCGTGGCAGAATGTGCCTATTCCGTCCATATTGCTGCCACTGGTTCCCATGAGCTCGGAACCGCAGGCGTAGGAATCGAACCTGACCCCGTCAAGCACGAGGCTGGAATGGTGCACCCGGAGCGACCAGGAATGCGGCCAGATGCAGTCTTCTTCGGCGCCTTCGGCTTCGGAATAGCCGGCATAGAAGAAGAACACGTTGTCTACGTAGCCGTCTCCATCGTTGTCGTACTGCTTATAGTTTACCTGGCCATCGAGGGCCGTGAGGGCTTCCGCAAGCAGGCCATCGGGATTTTTGTCGCCGCCGGAGCTGTCGTTGCCGCCGTAATAGGCCATATTGTGCGATACCTTTACCGGACCGAAGACATCCCATGTAGGCAGGAGCTTCCCCTGCGACTGGAAGGTGTAGTAGTCGCACACGCTGCCGTAGCCGTCGTAACCTTTCTGGCTGATGAGATTGTTGAAATCCTGGCGGGATTTGGTGAACGGCTTGTCGGTATATTCAATGAGTAGCACCAGGAACCGCTTCTCTCCGAAGGTGATGGAAGATGCGCGCTGCGGTTCGGAGATCTGGCGCCTGATGTCCCGATACGGAGCGGCGGCCATACGGGCTTTCACCGTGGCTTCGGAAACCTTGCGCAGGAACCCCTGATTGTCCCTTTCCATGTATTCCCCAAACTCGTTGGTAATCCAGTGGAAGTTTTCATCGCCGTGGAGCAGTATGGTAACGGTACTGCCGTCGGGCTGGGTTACTTTGACAGGCCCGGGATATGCAGGCACCGCCCGCGCGGCCAGGATGCCGGCGAGCAGCAGTGCCAAAGCTGTAATATATTTTTTCACGGCCTGCTAGTGTTTGAGGATGTACTTTACGTTACCCGCGTCCTTCAGCCAAATGAAACCGCCTTCAACTTTCATCACCTTTGCGGTAATATCCTGATTTTCAGGAAGCTGTGCGGTCCAGTTCTGCTTGAGGTGAAAACTAATCGAATTCCCTTCCTTGGGGTTGGAGGGAAGGCCGGTGAAGAGCATGTAGGTGCCTTCGTCGGGACATACCATGGCAAAGGTCTCATGGTCTGAATATTTGCGGAGGTTGGTCTGGTACTGACCGAATTCGCCAGTAAAGTTTTTGAGGTTCACGGCGTATATGCCGGGAACGTTCTCATAGGTGTCGACCCTGGTGAGGGCCCTGGCGGCGTCGGATCTGGAGCCGTCCGCCCAGACTATGGTGGCCTCGAGCACCACTACGTTGCCTGCCGGTACCGCGGCGGGACTCACGAGCACTCCGGCGTCACCGTTGTATTTGCCGTTGGTGAAGGTGGGGGCCTTCACTTTCACGTCCCAGCCGTTGAGGCCAGCCTTGGTGTAGACGTCCACAGAAACGCCGTCGTCGGTCACGATTGAGGCCTGTATGGCGGTGAAGTCAGAGGCCTTGAAATCGTCGGGCATGGTGAAGAGGATGAGGGAATCTGCCTTTATCTGCATGGTGCCGTTGGAAAGGTCGGTGCCTATCTTGAACTTCACCTTTCTGGGGATGGTAATCTTTTCGCCGGTCTGGGCGACTGTGAAGGTGATGGAATATGGATTGGACATGTCGATGTCCGAGAAGATTCCGGCAGCGCCGGAGCTGGTGGCAGGACCTACCTTGACCCATTTCCCGTCGCCGTAGTCGGCATACCAGTAGTCGTTTTCGATCTTGAGCTTCGGGGCCGCGCCGGTTTCACCCTTGGGGCCGGTTACGGGCACCTTGGCCCCGTTCACCAGCAGCCACTGCCCGTCGACGGTCCAGTAATACACTCCGTCGCTGTCCTGCTTG
>JAFZLP010000071.1 GCA_017551405.1 Bacteroidales bacterium | reverse complement strand
TCATGCCATAGAAGCTCGCGAGCAGTGTGGCCGGCATGAGCAGTACGCTTATGAGGGTGAACACCTTCATGATGTCGTTCTGTTCGAGGTTGATCAGGCCGACTACGGTTTCCTGGAGGTATTCAAGCCTTTCGAAATTGAAGTTGGTGTGGTTGATCAGCGACGAGATGTCCTGAAGCAGCACGTTCAGCCTGGGCTCCAGGCGGCCGGGGTAGCGGGCGCTCTTGAGGATGTTGGTGATGAGCCGCTGCTTATCCACGATGTTCTCGCGGACCATCATGGCGTTCTCCTGAAGCTGGTTGATGTCCAGGAGGAAGTCTTCGTTGATGTCCTCCTTCTGGTTGATGCGCTTGCTGAACTGGGAGGTCTCCTTGCTCATGAGCTCGATGATATCGGCGTCGAGGTCGACCCTCTGGTCCATGATGCTGGCGAAGATGAACCAGCCGTTTTCGTATTGCTCCGGACGGGCCTGGATACGGCGCTGCAGCTGGTCGAACGAGCGCAGGGGAATGTCCCTGAGGGTGGCGAGGGTGTTGCCCACTATGGTAAAGGAAACCGCGTCCTCCGACATTTCATCGGCGGAAGGGGAAAGGAAGTTGGTGTTTGCGAATATTGCCGAAGTTGTCTCCGAGAACCTGGAGGAGCTTTCAATCTCCTCGGCGGTTGCCCGGCTTTGGATTTCGGTGCCCAGGAAGGCCTCCGTGGCTTTTTTTTCGCTCCCCGTGGGGGAGAGCAGGTCAATCCAAAGTACACTATCTTTGCCAAGCCTGGCAAATTCCGTTTCGAATCGGCTAGCTAAAATGTCAGCTCCCTGCCTGTAGAAAATGCTGATCATTACTCTTCCTTTTTGGTCCCGGCACAAAGTGCGTCGGAAGGGTTATACTTTACGGGTTAGCTGACATTACGGACAAGTCAGCCTGCAAAAGTAAAATTTTTTTCCGAAAATATCCCTATCTTTGTGTGTTTTTATGCCTGATTATCCGTCAAAAATACTGCAGGATGCGGTCGAGGCCATCAGCTCGCTTCCGGGAGTCGGGAAGCGCAGCGCCCTGCGTCTCGCCCTGCATCTGCTGAGGCAGCCCAAGGAGAACGTCCACCACTTCGCCGGGGCCGTTTCGGCCCTCGCCGACGACATCCGCTACTGCAGCGAATGCTCCATGGTTTCGGACGGTGAAAAGTGCAGCATCTGCGCCGATTCCTCCAGGGACCATTCCCTCATCTGCGTGGTGGAAAGCGTGCGCGACGTCATGAGCATCGAGGCCACCGGCCAGTACCGGGGCGTTTACCACGTGCTCGGCGGCATTATCTCCCCGATAGACGGAATAGGCCCGTCGGACCTCACTATCGACCGCCTGGTGGCCAGGATCAAGGCCGCGGAGGGGAAGGTGGAAGTCATCCTGGCTCTCAGCGGGGATGTGGAGGGCGAGACCACGTCTTTCTATATCTACCGCCAGATAGAGCCTTACGGCCCCAGGGTAACGACCCTTGCCAGGGGGCTCGGATTCGGGGACGACCTCGAGTACGCCGATTCGGTGACGCTCGGCCGTTCGATCACGAACAGACAGCCATTCAAGATATGAATTTCTGGGAAACCGTACTTCTTGCGGTCGGCCTCTGCGCCGACTGTTTTGCAGTGAGCCTGTGCTCCAGCGTAAAGCTGCGCAATCCTGACTGGAAATACATAGCGTATATCGCGCTGGCGTTCGCTGTTATCCAGGCCGGCCTGCTGCTGGCGGGTTGGGCTCTGGGCGAACTGTTCGCCGGCATGCTTGGCAAGGCTGCGCGGATAGTGGCGTTCCTCCTGCTGCTCTACGTGGGCGGATCGATGCTGCTGGGCGGCATCCGGGGAAAGGAAGAAGCCCTGGAACTGAATTCCTTCCTGAACGTCATTCTCGGGGGAGTGGCCACCAGTATCGACGCCCTGGCTGTGGGCGCCGCCCAGAGTATCGCGGGTGTGGACTGGGCAGGGTTCCTGCCGCTCTTCGTCGCAGTGTTCGTAATCACGGCGCTCAGCGTTGTGCTGGGAATCTCCGGCGGTTCGGGCATAGGCAGGCGCTTCGGCCGCTGGGCCGAAATCTTCGGCGGAGCGGTGCTGCTGTTTATAGCCTTCTGGAATCTTTTCCGCTAGTCTTTGGCGTAAACTCCTTTGCGGCTCCAGGTCCAAAGACCTATGAACGAGGAGATTATGCAGAGCACGAACTGAATCACAAATGCGCTCTTATCCAGGTTGACGTTCATCCAGATGGCGAAAACGTCGGCCACGATCCATATCCACCACTGCTGGATGATGGAACGGGTGAGCCACCAGGTGCCGATTATGCTGAGGGTGGTGGTTATTGAGTCGAGGAAGGGGTTGGGATCGTTCAGGGCGCCGAGCAGGAAATACAGGGCGGGAACGCCCACTACTGTGATTATGACGCTGATTGTGAGCGTTTTGGAATCCAGCTTGTTGAGGATGATTGCGCCATCCTGCTCGCCGTCTGCATTCTGCGCGTGCCTGCGCCAGCTGATAATCCCCACGAAGCCCATTACGATGTAATAGATGTTAAGGCCGGCGAAGGCCCAAGTGGCGCTGTCGAAGAAGGTGACCGCGGCAGCCACGCAGCTGGGAATATACACGTACCACATGAACTTGTGGTGAAAGATCTGGAGCACCAGATAAACCACGAAAAGAGACGTTGCAACTATATCCAGTATGCTTGCAGCCCGAGGTGATAGGAACAAGTGTGTAACTTCCGGCATAACAATTCGATTAGGTTTGCAAAATTACGAAATTATTTTCTATCTTTGCAGGCTTTTACGCGCGGGCACTCCCGCGCAAAGCACAAAATATAATGTTAAACTACTAATTTGTTTTAAGTTACAATTATGGCAGAAAACGAAGAAATCAAGCAGGAAGTGCCCGTAGAGGAAGCTCCCGTGCAGGAAGAGGCCCCCAAGGCCGCTGAACCCAAAAAAGAGGCTCCCAAGACCCGCCTCAACGCATCCGTAGCCCCCGGCGATTTTGACTGGGACGCCTTCGAAGGCGGCGACGTCTACGGCGGCGCAGAGCGCGAAAAGATCCAGGAAGCTTACGACAAGACCCTCTCCAAGGTCATCGAAGGCGAGGTTGTCGAAGGCGAGGTAACCGCCATCAACAAGCGCGAGGTCGTCGTGACCATCGGCGGCAAGAGCGAGGGCGTCATCTCCAACAACGAGTTCCGTTACAATCCGGATCTCAAGCCCGGCGACAAGGTGGAAGTCTATGTCGAGAACGCCGAGGACAAGAAGGGCCAGCTGGTCCTCTCTCACCGCAAGGCCCGCGCTCTCAAGAGCTGGGACCGCGTTAACGAGGCTTATGAGAAGGACGAGGTCGTAAAGGGCTTTGTCAAGACCCGCACCAAGGGTGGCATGATCGTAGACGTATTCGGCATCGAGGCGTTCCTGCCCGGCAGCCAGATAGACATCAAGCCTATCCGCGACTACGACCAGTTCGTGGGCCAGAACATTGATTTCAAGATCGTCAAGATAAATCAGGAGTACCGCAACGTCGTCGTTTCCCACAAGGCTCTTCTCGAGGCCGAGCAGGAAGCCAAGAGGGCGGAACTCATCGGCAAGCTTGAGAAAGGCCAGGTTCTCGAGGGTACCGTCAAGAACATCACCAACTACGGCGTGTTCGTGGACCTCGGCGGCGTGGACGGTCTCATCCATATCACCGACCTTTCGTGGGGCCGCGTGAACCATCCCGAAGAGGTGGTTGCACTCGACCAGAAGATCAAGGTGGTCGTGCTCGACTTCAACAGCGAGCAGAAGCGCATCGCCCTCGGTCTCAAGCAGCTCACCGCTCATCCCTGGGACAACCTCGATCCGAACCTCAAGGTCGGCGACAAGGTCAAGGGTAAGGTGGTCATCATTGCCGATTACGGTGCATTCGTGGAAATCGAACCCGGCGTGGAAGGCCTCGTGCATGTAAGCGAGATGTCCTGGAGCCCCAGGCTTCACAGCGCCCAGGAATTCCTCAAGGTCGGTGACGAAGTCGAGGCCCAGGTCCTGAGCATCGACCGCGAAAGCCACAAGATGTCCCTCGGTATCAAGCAGCTCATGTCCAATCCGTGGGAGAACATCATCGCCAAGTATCCCGTCGGCAGCACCCATAAGGCTACCGTCCGCAACATCACCAACTTCGGTGTGTTCGCAGAGCTGGAAGACGGCGTCGAGGGTCTCGTGCACATCAGCGACCTCAGCTGGAACAAGATCAAGCATCCCGGCGAGGTAGTTGCCATCGGCGACGAGATCGAGGTCCAGATCCTCGAGGTGGACGAGAGCAACCACAAGCTCAGCCTCGGCCACAAGCAGCTCGTTCCCAATCCGTGGGATGAGATCGAGGCCAAGTTCCCCGTCGGCATCACCGTGGAAGGCACCGTTGCTTCCATGACCGACAAGGGCGCCAACATCGACCTCGGCGGCGATGTCCCCGGCTTCGCATTCAACCGCGAACTCGTCAAGGAAGACGGCAAGCAGGCAGTTGTCGGCGAAAAGCTCCCGTTCAAGGTCATCGAGCTCCGTCGCAGCACCCGCCGCATCTCCCTCAGCCACCTGCGTACCTACCAGGAGGTCAAGGAGCGTGCAGCCGCTACCGAAACCGAGAACACCAAGAAGGCAGTAAAGCGCATCAATACCAACATCGAGAAGACCACCCTTGGTGATATCGATGCCCTCGCAGCACTCAAGGACAAGCTTGAGAAGGGCAGCGAGAAGTAATGGACTTTACCCTTTCCATTCTGGGCACGGCTTCGGCCCTGCCCTTTTCCGACAGAAATCCAAGCGCCCAGGCACTCAGCGTGCGTGGGCGCTTGTACCTTATCGACTGCGGTGAAGGCACCCAGCAGCGTTTCCGCCAGATGCATCTCTCTTTCGTGAAGGTGAACGCCATTTTCCTTTCACACATGCACGGAGACCACGTTTTCGGGCTGTTCGGGATGCTCAGTACCATGTCGCTCTACCACAGGCTGGAGCCGCTCAAAGTCTTCGCCCCGGCGGATTTCGCGCCCGTGCTCGAGTTCTTCCTGTCTTCATTCGGCCGCGACCTGAGCTTCGAGGTGGAGCATGTGGTGCTGGACATGGATGAACCAAGGGAGATATATTCCGACAAGTGCGTGCGGGTGTCCGCCTTCCCGCTGAACCACAAGCTCCCGTGTTTCGGCTTCCGTTTCGAGGAAACCGGGATGGGGAAAAAGCATGAGCCCAGGAGTTATGCCTACTGTTCCGATACGGCTCCGTTCCCGGAGCTGTCGGGCTGGGTGAAAGGCGTGGACGTCCTTTATCACGAGGCGACCTATCCGGTGGAGTATGAAGCCAAGGCGCGGCAGTATTTCCATTCCACCACGCTCGACGCGGCGCGCTGTGCGGCGGATGCCGGTGCAGGAAAGCTTCTGATAGGGCACTACAGCTCCAGGGTCAGGGACATGGAAATATTCCAGTCGGAGTGTCGTACGATTTTTGCAGAGTCATATGCAGCGAACGACTGCGACGTCATAGATTTCCCCGTAAAATGAGAAAATTCCTGCTTCTCCTTTCATGCCTTGCAGCGGTGTTTGCCGTGGCTGCGGACGACACGCCCCAGGAAAGGTACATAGCCAAATATTCCGCCATCGCCGTCAGCGAGATGCAGCGTGCGGGCATTCCCGCCAGCATAACCCTTGCCCAGGGCCTGCTCGAGAGCGGCGCGGGCCTGTCCTCCATGGCGACCAAGGGCAACAACCACTTCGGAATCAAGTGCCACCGCGACTGGAAGGGCAAGAAGATGTATTACGACGACGACAGCGCGGGGGAGTGTTTCAGGGTGTACCGCTCCGCGGAGGAATCTTTCCGCGACCATTCCGATTTCCTGCGCTACAACGACCGCTACAAGCC
>JAFZLP010000070.1 GCA_017551405.1 Bacteroidales bacterium | reverse complement strand
CGGAGTTACGCTCGACCCCGCCTGTGACATCCAGCCGCTGGCCGGATCGAAGGAGGGTATAATGCTTATCTCCCTGGCTTTCGTGAATGAGGGCGACAAGGTGCTGGTGCCGGATCCCGGCTATCCCACCTACACTTCGGCATCGATGATGGCGGGCGCCACTATGGTGAACTACCCGCTGCTGCCGGAAAACAGCTGGTACCCCGACTTCGACGCCCTGGAAAAGCAGGATCTGCGGGGAGTCAAGATAATGTGGCTGAACTATCCCAACATGCCCACCGGCGCCCCGGCGACGATTGAACTCTACGAGCGTGCGGTGGCTTTCGGGCGCAAGCATAACATTCTGATAATCAACGATAATCCCTATAGCTTCGTGCTTACCGAAAAGCCGCTTTCCATATTCGCGGCCGCCGGTTCGCGGGAATGCTGCCTGGAGCTCAATTCGCTGAGCAAGGCCCACAACATGTCGGGCTGGCGTATCGGAATGGTGTGCGGCGACGGGGAATACATCGCCCAGGTGCTGAAGGTCAAGAGCCAGATGGATTCCGGAATGTTCCGCAGCCTGCAGCTTGCGGCTGTCGAGGCCCTCTCGCAGGGCCCCGAATGGTTCGGGGAGCTCAACCGGGAGTACAGCCTGCGCCGCGAGAGAGTGTTCGCCCTCTTCGACGTGCTGGGAGCGGAGTACAGGCGCGATTCCGCCGGCCTTTTCGTATGGGGACGCATGAAGGCAGACAGCCGTTTCTGCTCGCCCGATGAGGGCAAAACCGTCGGAGAGCGCGTATCCGACCGCCTGCTCTATGAGGCGGGCGTGTTCCTGACCCCCGGAATAGTGTTCGGTAAAGGGGGGAGCGACTACGTGCGCGCCTCGTTATGTGCAACTGCGGAGCTGATCGACAAGGCCCGCGAAAAAGTAGCTGCATTATGAAAGTTGGAATAATCGGACTGGGCCTCATCGGAGGCTCGATGGCGATAGACCTCAAACGCAGGGGCTTCGCCGATACTATACTGGGAGTCGAATCCGACCCGCTTCACGCCGCGGCGGCCGAAAAGATAGGCCTGGCGGACGAAGTCGTGGGTTTCGACGAGTGCGTGGAGCAGAGCGACATAGTGGTGCTGGCCGTGCCGGCCGATGCCGCCGTAGCCATGCTGGGTAAGGTCCTCGACCGTTTCGAGGCCATGGGCGCGCGCGACCGGATAGTGATCGACACCTGCTCCATCAAGGCCGCCCTGGCCGTGGCGGTGAAGTACCACCCCATGCGCCGCTGCTACGTGGCCACACACCCGATGGCGGGTACCGAGTATTCGGGCCCATGGGCGGCGATGCCCGGCCTCTTCGACGGCCGCGCCTGCATTATCGCCGACGCCGAGGAATCCTCGGAAAAGGCAGTCAGGACTGTGGAGAAGCTCTATAACACCCTGAACATGCGCCTGATCCGGATGAATTCCGACAGCCATGACGTGCACACGGCATACGTGTCGCACATCTCCCATGTCTCGTCCTTCGCCCTCGCGCTCACCGTGCTGGACAAGGAACGCGACGAAAAGCACATCTTCGACCTCGCCTCCGGCGGTTTCTCGTCGACGGTGCGCCTTGCGAAGAGCAACCCGGACATGTGGGTCCCTATCCTCACAAGGAACAGCGACAACGTGCTCAGGGTAATAGATACATACATCGAGAAGATGCAGGAGTTCCGCGACGCGATCGCCGCCTGCGACTCCGACAAGATACGGAGCCTTATAGACGAGGCCAACAGAATCAAGAAGATAATTCGCTGATATGGCAACGAAACTCGACCTGGTCCCCGTAGGAGAATGGGGATTCTTCACGCTCCCGCGTCCGATGGTGATAGCGGGCCCGTGCAGCGCTGAAACCGAAGAACAGGTAATGAAAACCGCCGCCGGCCTCGCGGCCGAAGGCATCCATATGCTCAGGGCAGGAATCTGGAAACCCCGCACCCATCCCGGCTGTTTCGAGGGCATAGGCCCCGAGGGCTTGAAATGGCTCCGCCGCGTGAAGGAGGAGCTCGGCATGTTCGTGTGCACGGAGGTGGCCGGCGAAAAGCATGTGGCCGAGTGCCTCAAGGCCGGTGTGGACATGGTCTGGCTGGGCGCGCGCACCACGGTGAATCCTTTCCTCGTGCAGGAGATTGCCGATGCCCTCCGCGGCACCGACATCCCCGTGCTCGTGAAGAACCCTGTCAATCCCGACATCGACCTGTGGATAGGCGCGCTTGAGCGCCTGAACCGCGCCGGAATCCGCCGGCTGGGCGTCATCCACCGCGGTTTCACTACCTACGAGAAGATCCAGTACCGCAACACTCCGGGCTGGCAGGTGGCGGTGGAACTCCGGACCCGCATCCCGGAACTGCCGTTCTTCGTCGACCCGAGCCATATGGGAGGCAAACGCGAATTCATCGCCGACATCTCGCAGCGTGCGCTCGACCTCGGCTTCGAGGGCCTCATGGTCGAGAGCCACTGCAATCCCGAATGCGCGCTGAGCGACGCCGCCCAGCAGCTCACTCCCTCTGAGCTGGGAAAGATGCTGTCCTCCCTTATCGTACGCGACAAGGACAGCGACGATCTCTCCTATCGCGAGGGAATAGGCGCGCTGCGATCCCGAATAGACCTTTTGGACGAGGAACTCATCTCATTGCTGAAGTCCAGGATGGATATCAGCGCCGGGATAGGCCGCTACAAGAAAGAGCACAACATTTCCATCATCCAGGCCGCCAGGTGGGACTCGCTGATGGCGGACGTGATAGAGAAGGGCGGAGAAAAAGGCCTGTCGGAGAAGTTCCTGCGCGAACTGTTCGGCGCCATCCACGAGGAGTCGGTGGACGTGCAGAACAGAATAATGGAGGCTGACTAGCCGTTATTCGACGGGGGAGCAGGGGACTGTGACCGTTCCGTCAGCGTCCGCTGCCAGCCAGAAAGGAGCCGCTTCTGTATCGAAGAAGCGGCGGATACCCGCAGAAAAGCAATACTCCCAGCCCGGTACGGAAGGCACTTCGCGCGAGCCGAAGCAGATGGCGATGTGCCTGCCGGGTGTGCCTGCAAGGGCTTTCAGCGCCGCGGCGCAGCTGCGGCACGAGGGATTGAGTACGAGTACGGTGATTTCTTCGCCTCCCGGAAACTCCACCGGCTCGCCGTCCGGGCGCGTGAGATCCTCCGGCAGGGAAATGGGCTGTCCCTTCAGGTTCAGGGAGTTGTAGCGCCTGAGCAAGCGGATGCGCTCGATATCGTCGGCCATGATGCCGTCGTCTTCGATGCGGGCGGCTATGTGCTCGAACAGCCCGGCGTTGCGATAAGGCGAAAAGATATTGTAGAAGGCACCTTCGCACCACTCTTCGTAGACATAATATGCCACTTCGTCGGCGGCCAGCCTGTCGAACAGGACGTCCAGGGCTTTCTCCGCTTCTTCGGCGGGGGCATTCAGGGTGAGTTCGGCGAATTCGGTGAAGCGCTCTTTTGCCCCGTCGAAATCCGACATCACGGCGGCGACGTCCGCATCCTTCCAGAAACCGCTTATGCCGCTTTTGGGCGAGCAGGCTGAAAGCAGTACCGACAGGGCTGCAAGAACTGATCTGACAATTGATTTCATCTCAAATATACTGAAACAAAAATAACTTATTCCGCTGTATTATCCAAAAACGAAAGCATCCGAAACATATAATGGCTGTTTATTATTTCGAAATGACTGGCCTAAGCGAAATATTTTTTATATTTACGCTATCATGAAAACGCGTTTATTTTACCTTACAATCCTGCTTCCCTTCTTCTTCGGCTGTGAAGACAAGCCGGTAGTTCCCGTTGCTGAAAATGCCTACATCACGGCTGCCGACGTAACCGTCGAGGAGGGCAAGACCGTGCAGATCGGTGCCACCACCAATTCCCCTGCACCCATCACATATGTTTCGGCCGACGAAGCCATAGCCACGGTTTCTTCGGACGGCGAGGTGACCGGCGTGAAGGCCGGTTACACCAGCGTAACCATGTCCGTCGCGGCCATCGAGGGCGTATTTACCGACGCCGAAAAGACGGTCAACGTCACCGTGACCGCCGTCGAGACGCCCCCGACTCCTCCGGAGCCGACCGACGACCTCGACCCCGAAATCAAGAACGGGGACGTAGTGCTCGCCACCAATCCGGCAGTGGACAAGTTCCTTAACGACGTACATTACGACACCCACGACTATTCAAAGACTGACCTGCTGACCTGGGCCGAGGCCAACGACGTGAAGGTATGTCCCGGCAATTCCGACAGGCCTTCGAACTACACCCTCAGGTGGGCCAAGGACAAGACGTTAACCGATGTCGTCGCCACCGTTTCGGAACCCGACCGCGACTGGACCTATACCCCCGCCACTCCCGAGGACAATTACGTGACCATCACGAACCTGCTTCCCAACACTCACTACACCTACAAGGTCGTTTCCGGCAGCAAGGTCATCACTGAAGGCGCATTCGATACCTACGGCAAGGTGCATCAGGTATTCTTCCGCACCCGCATCCGCAACAGCCGAGACCTCGGCGGCTGGAAGACCACCGACGGCAAGACCGTGAAATACCGCAAGGTATACCGCGGCGGGCGTCTGGAATCTTCGTATCTGGCCAAATCCGGCAAGGCGGCCATCAGGACTGAAGGCATCAAGGCCCAGCTGGACCTCCGCGGCCACAGCGACGTGCTGTCGGAAAGCACCCTCAAGGGCATTGTGGACGACTATGAGTTCTGCGCTCCCGTCATTGAGGAGGGATATGCCCAGATGCTGCGCGACGACAAGGAAAAGACCCGTCAGTGCATGCAGTTCATCATGGACTGCATCGACAAGGACAAGCCCGTATACTTCCACTGCTCCCTTGGCCGCGACCGCACCGGTACCGTGGCGATGCTTACCCTGGGCATCCTGGGCGTTCCGGAGGGCGATATCTCGCAGGAATACGAACTCACCCAGTTCGCTCCCCACGGCTATGCGACTTCCGACGGCGAGAAGTACAAGATGACCCGTATCATCGACTACAAGGGCGCAGCCAATTACATCTGGGGATATGTAAACGAAACCATAGGCGAAACCTTCCAGGACGGCGTGAACAAGTATCTGCTCGAGATCGGCATCAAGCAGGCCGACATCGACAAGTTCAAGGCCAACATGCTCCAGTAGCGTAAGCTGCCAGACACAAAAAGAGCCCGCAGGAAATGCGGGCTCTTTTTATTTGCAGTTCGGCGGCTTACTGGATGTCGAAGTCGTCCATTCCGCTGAATTCGTACTTGTAGAGGTATGAGGGGGAGCCGTAGTCGTCGGCGACCCACACGCAATTGCGCGAGCGGTCTACGACTATGCCTTCCTCGTTGGACCTTGTCTTGAGGGGATAGACGCAGAGGAGCTTGGTTGCGTCCCCGTTGAACACAAAGATCTTGTGGGCCTCGGAGTCGATCATCCACAGCCAGTCGGTACGCGGGTCGTAGGAAAGACCGGCAATCTCGAGAACTCCGTAGAAACGCTTGCGGAGGGACACCGGCTCGGTTACCAGCGTGGTGTATTTGTCCTTGTCCACAGCCTCATTGAGGTCGCACAGGAAGAGATTCGCGTCGGTCTGGGTTCCGCAATAGATCAGATCCCTGTCTCCGTCTTTCTTATAGTAGGTGATGCCTTCCAGGCCGGAGTTTCCGTAGCCTTTGGCCTCTTTGATCTTGAAGATGATATTCTGCTTGTCGCCTTTGCTCACAGGGGCTTTCACGATACCCACGGAAACCGGTTCTTCATTGCCGACGATGAGGTCTCCGGTCTCGGGATGGATGGAGATGCCCTCGGGATCTCCTCCCAGGCTCCAGGAGCCCAAAACTTCACCCACATTGTTGGAAACATCTATCTGGCAAAGCTTGCCATTGTCGTCGATGGCCCAGAGGAATGAATTGTCTGCGCTCAGGCAGAGGCCGGAAAACTCGTTTACCTGGACAGTGTATTTGGTGTAATTCACTACTTCCGGCATGTGCGGCTTGCCTCCGTCGTAGGGGACGAGGCTGGCCGAGATGTCTCCGAGCTCCAGTTTGTGCCCTGCCTTCAACGTTGCATCTTCGGAGTAGGTATACTTGGCTGTCCAGTCGTCTCCCTTCGCGAAATAGAGCGTGAAGCCTTCGTAGAAGGTTATGCCTCCGGGGAACCAGACGAAATTCTCGCCGTTTTCAAGTGTGCATTCGCGGAAGGGATATCCGTCGTCCTTTGGCTTTGCCGCCTGCTTCTTTGCCGTCGAATACTCGTTCTTGTAGACACCGGTGTACCGGAGCCCCGGGCGCTGCTCGCCGACAATTATGAAACGGTCGTAACCGCCGGAAACGGTGAATGAAATGAAGGACGATACATCGGTGAAGGCAAATTCGTTCCCGACAAGATATGCCTGGGTGAGAAGACAGTCAGTCACGGCATAATTGATTACCTGGCCGGTGAGTCCGTCTTCCTTCTGTACCGCATCGGCAGGCCAGACGGCATACAGCGGGTCGGGGGTGGTGAGATACTTGAAAAGGTCGCCGGTGAGCTCCGCCGAGGCGGTGGTTCCGTCGGCGGAAATCTGGTCGGAACTGAGAGTGACAACCTTGGCTGCAGGCCCGTATCCGCCCTGGATGTAGATTTTGTCGCCGGCCTGCCAGGCGCCCTTCAGCGCGGAGGCCTTGAAGGTATACACCCCGGGCTTGGGCTTGCCGTCGTCCACGGGCGGCTCAGGCGGCAGGGGAGCGGCGGAAACCGAGACGTTTATCGTCTTCTGGGCATCGGTGAACTTGCCTTCCACTGCTTCCACCGCGAGCGTTACCGTGGTGTATCCGGCTTTAACGCCCGTGACTTCGCCGTCCGCGGTCACCGTTGCCACGGCATCGTCGGCCGAAACATAGGTGATGGGGGCGGTGGAATTGGTGCTGGCGTCGATACGCGCCTTTGCGCCTTCTTCGACGCTGATGTCAGCCGCCGTGATGGTGGCGGT
>JAFZLP010000069.1 GCA_017551405.1 Bacteroidales bacterium | reverse complement strand
GCATTGCCGTCGGCGTCAGTGAGGGCGAGGGCCACATAGTGCGGCTTGCCGGAGTAGCGCCTGAGGTCGAATACCGGCAGGCTCTGACGGTAGTCCAGGGTGATGTCACGGCTTTCTTCGCCGAGCAGTTTCGAATTGGCGTCAAACACCTGCAAAGAGGCCTTCAGGGCTCTGGATTCCGGGCTTTCGCTCACAGCGTACACCTTGCAGCCGGCAGGATCGTAGATGAGCTGCTGCGGCTCGCAGGCCTTTTTGGTGCCGTAGTAACCGGCGGTGGGAACGCCGTAGAAGTCGTACAGCTGCCAGTACAGCGACGGCCAGGCGGAATTGAGCATCCACTGGACGATACCGGTAGCAAGGGGCATCCTGGCGCGGAACGACTCGAACATGGCGCGGGTGCCGTCATAGTCCACGGCGTGGCCCTTGCGCACGAAGTCCTCGAGGCTGTCGAAACCGCCGTACAGCCCGTTTATCACGGTCTGCAGCATCTGGGTGGAGTTCATGTCCGTTCCCGATGCGGTGCAGTGGTAATCCCAGCTCTTGGAGAGGGGCCACAGGTCGTCGGCGGGTATCATCTTCCGGAGAGACTCCAGCTGCGGCAGGTTGGTGCCGATGCAGGTTTCAGTATTGAAGCCGAACGCGCCGCCGCAGGTCTTGTCGCGGAACCAGTAGTCCGGGGTGACGTATTCATAGGGGCCTTCCATCTTGGTTCCGGACCAGCCTGCCATGCTTTCCAGGTGCTTCGCGGAGCAGATGTAGGGACGGTAGTCTTCACGGCCGTAGATCTCCAGGTAACGGGCTTCCACGCGGGGATTCGGGATACGGTCGCTGCCTGTCATCCAGCCTATTACGGCAGGGTGGTTGTGCAGGCGCACCACCTGGTCGTGGAAGTATTTCACCGCCAGGTCTTCCACCTTATCGCCGTTGATGCAGCCGTAGATGTCCACCTCGGGCAGGCCGCAGTAGTTCTCCCATTCCCACTGGCAGCTCCAGCCCACCAGGGCCAGGACTCCCATGCGGTCGCAGAGGGAGTAGACGGTGTCGTCCTTGCCCCAGATGTTCTCGAAGCGGATGGTGTTCAGGTTCATGTCCTTCACATAGGCCACCTGGCGCTCTATGCTTTCAGGGGTGTCCCTGAGGAAGATGTCGTCGGTCCAGCCGGCGCCCTTGATGAGGATGTCCCTGCCGTTGAGGGTGAACTGGCGCCATCCTTCCGGAGTGAGGCGGCTGGTGATGCTGCGTACGCCGAATTCCACATCCTTACGGTCGGAGACGGCGCCGCCGGCCTCGATGCTGGCGGTAAGCTTGTACAGCTCCGGAGTGCCAAGGTCGTAGCTCCACCAGATGCGGGGATTGTCCAGATGCAGCACTGCCGCTTCGGCCGGGGTGAGGGTGATTTCCGTGGCTTCGCCGGCAGCCAGGGAGACGGGGACGCTGCAGCTTCCGCAGCCTTCCAGGTCCAGCTTCAGGAGGCCTTCCACCGGTTTGTCCTCCAGGTTACGAAGGGCCACGCGGACCTTCAGGTCTGCCTTGGCGAGGGTTTCCACATCCAGCTCCGGCACCACGAAGACATCGCCCATGGCAATGGCGCCGGTGGCGTGGATGCTGACGGGCCGCACGATGCCCATGCTCTCGTCGAGCGGGCGGGGATTCCAGTCCACAAATCCGATGTTAAGATCGCCGGACTGCGCGCGGCGCAGAGTCACTTTAATATCGTTCCTGCCCTTCATCAGCGCGGTGACATCGTATTCGCGGCGGATGAACACGCCGAAAGCGGTGTCGCGCGAGGCCAGCTGCTCTCCGTTGAAGAAGATGTCGGCATAGTAGTTCAGGCCGTCGAAAGAGAGCAGGTAATGCTGGCCCTTCCTGGGCTGTACGGCCAGGGTGGCGCTGTAGGTCCAGGGGTCGTCGAAGGGCGTCCTGTCCGCCTTGGCATAGTTGTTCCCGTCCAGCAGGTTCTCTCCAAGCAGGCCGGCTTCTTCCAAAGCGCCGGCTACCGTGCATGGAACCGTGGCCTGCACCGATTCTTCGCCGCCGTCATGGGAAAGCACCCATGGGGTTGCAAGGTTGAAACCTTCACCGTTTTTCATCCGGTAACCGGACTGGCAGGCGCAGACGGTGGCAAGCGCCAGGAGGAGATAGAGGAGTTTTTTCATGGTTTCGCTATTATCAGCCGTATTCTACAAAAATATGGATTCCTGAGCTATTTTTGAAACAAAATTGCGTATTTTAGTACCAATATGATGAAACGCCTTCTTGTTATCGCCCTGCTGGTATGGGCGGCCGCCTTCCGCGCCGGAGCGCAGATGCCGGACATTTATGAACAGCTGAAAGCCCATCCGGAGTATCTGGACGGAACCGATTTTCTCTGCCCCACCGGGCCGGTGGCCCTCACAAAGGCCCCAAAGGGCTACAAGCCCTTCTATATCAGCCATTACGGCCGGCACGGAGCCCGCTACGCCTGGCAGGGAGACCTCTACGACAGGCTGAACGAGGTACTGTCTTCCGCCGCCGCAGAAGGCAACCTCACCCCGCTGGGGCAGTCTTACAAGCAGCGTTTCGACGTGCTGTACCCTTCGGTGCGCTACCGCACCGGCGACCTCTCCCGCAAGGGCTGGCAACAGCAGCAGGAGCTGGCTTCGCGGATGTTCGACAACTTCCCCGCCGTCTTCAAGGACGGCGCAAGGGTGATGGCCCGCACCTCCACCTCCACCCGCTGCGTCATGACCATGTCGTCATTCTGCATGGGCCTCAAGGAGCGCAACCCCAAGCTGGACATATTTGAGAATTTCGGCACCAGTTTCCTGCCGGCCATCCTGCCGCTGGACAGCAGCAACCCGTTCAGGGAGAGCTCTTTCCAGGAGACGCCTGTCTCCTTCACCGAAACCTGGCCTGAGTATATAGAAAGGACTGTCGATTACAGGGCCATCCTGGCCCGGCTGTTCACGGACGTGGACAAGGCGCTGCCCGGCAAGGAGCAGTGGGACTTCACGTCCTATCTGTATTTCTTCGCCGCCGGCATGGGCAGCCTCGACACCGACCTGACGTTCACCGACATCTTCACGTATGAGGAGCGGGTTCAGCTGTGGAAGATCGACGATTTCCAGTTCTACTGGTACGCCTGGCCCACCCACCTGGGCTACAGGCCCATCGTGGATGACATCATCGCCTGTGCCGATGAGCGCATCGCCTCCGGGGAGAAGGGCGCCGACCTGCGCTTCGGCCACGACTACACCTTCCTGCCGCTGCTGATGACGCTGAATGTGGAAGGATTCGGCCACGACGTGCAGAATCCCGACGACATCCCCTACTGGTGCCAGCTGCAGCGCGTGCCGATGGGCGCCAATATCCACTTCGTGTTCTACAGGAGCAAAAAGTCCGACACGATCCTGTTCAAGGTGCTCCTGAACGGCGAAGAGGCGCACCTGCCCTCTGTGGAAACCGCCACCTGGCCCTACTACGACTGGGCCGAGTTCAAGAAGGTGTTCGAGAGGTAGGAGCGCTATTACTTCTCTTTCGGATGAATCGCCTTGTAGCTCTTGAGGCTGAATAACAGGGATCCGAAATCAGACTTGGTAATGTAGGTCGCGCGGACAAAGTCATCGCGTTTCACGCTGAACGACAATATCTTGCTACCCAGAAGCCTCCTGGAAGTGATGGTGACGGGCTCGAATTCCTCTCCGGGATACAGGGCGGCAAGAGAGCCCTGAACCTCCATTGTGGAGAGCCTCGGTTTCTTATAGAAAGCCTTCAGTTCCTTCATCTTTTCCAAAGCCTCTTCCAGCGTGTTGCCCAGCGGGATGAACAGCTCGTACACCGGGTCGAACTGCAGCTGGACCAGGTCTGAACCTATGCCCAGATGGCCGACAGACAGCCAGTAGGTGCCGGTGTCATTCATTTTGAACACTTCCAGCGAAGCTGTTTCGTAACCTCCTAATTCGGTTTCCAAAGTGGCAAGTTCAAGCCTCTGTGAAGCTTTCTGCAGAACCTG
>JAFZLP010000068.1 GCA_017551405.1 Bacteroidales bacterium | reverse complement strand
GTTTCCAGCACCTTCGTGCCCATGTACAACATGCGCGTCGGCTCGATGGGAGTGAGCTTCGGCCACTTCTTCTCCTATGCGCTGTACGGCGTGATCTGCCTGCTGGCGGCCCTCTTCGTTTGGAAGATGGTCCCCGAGACCAAGGGTAAGTCGCTGGAAGAGATGAACAAGCTGTGGAAGGAGCGCAAAAAGGCGCGCAAGACTACTTGAGCCACTTCTCCGGGTTCTGCGGAGTCTTGTTTTCCCAGAGCTCGAAATGAAGTTCGGTTTCGCCCGATATTGTATCGACCAGGCCAATCACCTGGCCGATCTTTATTTTGTCGCCGGCCTTCACCGAGACATTCGTGAGCTTGCAGTAGAAGGTGAAGAAACTGCCGTGCTGCACCAGCACGCACTGGTTGTAGCCGGGCATCACTATCACCTGGCTCACCTTGCCGTCGAAGACCGCCTTCACCGCCGTTTTCGGCGAAAGGGCGATGTTGATGCCGTTGTTGAACGGGAGCTTGACGTTCTTGTAGACGGGATGATAGCGCTCGCCGAAGGCGTCGGTGACGGGACCGTCGGCAGGCCACGGGAGCTTCCCCTTGTTGCTGGCGAAATCGGCCGCCAGCTTGGTGTCGATTTCGGTCTTTTTGCCGCCGGAGGAAGATGCGGTGGCCTTGTCCACCATGCGCTGCATCTCCCTTTCGAGGGCTTTCATCTCCTTGCGCTTGGCATCCAGCTGCTTCTGGTAATTGTTCTTGTCCTTGCCGAGGCGGTCCACCAGCTTCTGCGATTCGCCTTCCTCCTTTTTGAGCAGCTTCAGCTCGTCGGAGCGCTTCTGCCTCTTCTGGACGGCCTGGCGGCGGAGCTCCGCCACCGTATCCCTCTGGGCTGCAAGCTCTTCCCTGGCCCGGGTGATGGTAGCGGCCTGGGTGCGCATCTGCCCGGAAAGGCTCTTCAGATAGCCGTAGCGCCGCAGGCCCTGGCCCAGGTTGCCGGCCGAGAGGATGTACATGTACCACAGGCGGGAATCGCGGTTGCGGTACGCCGTGCGGACCAGGCGCTCATAGTTCCTGCCCATGGTGTCGAGACGGGCGCGGAGCAGGCGGATGGTGTCTTCCTTGGCGAATATGAGGGCGTCCAGCTCAAGCACCTCTTTGTTGCTCTCTTCGAGCAGCAGCTTGCGGCTGCTGATCTTCTTGCGGGTGTATTTGAGGGACGACATGGCGTTGTCCTTCTGCTTGGAGATGTCTTTTATCTGCCTGTCCAGGATGGCCATGTCCTTCTCGAGCTTTTCGCGGCGGCTCTTCTGGGCGGCAGTCTGCGAAAAGGCCGGCACCGCTGCGAGGAGCGCCGCCGCCAGGACAGTTATGAGGGGCTTCATCCTCATTCCTCAGCCTTTTTGTTGTCGGCCAGGGTGCGGTAGTACTGCGAGAGTTCCTTTTCTCCCAGCGCATCCAGCACCACGGAATAGTGTTCCAGAATGTCCAGATGGTCCTTGCCCCCGTAAATCATGGCCTTCTTGAAATAGGGCTTGGCCTCGGCGTCCCTTCCGAGCAGATGGAGGATCCACCCGTAAGTGTCGAGGTAGGAAGGATTCTCGGGCTCGAGTTCAATGGTGCGGCGGCTCATCTGTTCGGCCTTCTTGAGCTTCTTGCCGGCAAGCGAGAGGTAGTAGGCGTAGTTATTGAGAGTCAGCACGTTGTCGGGCTCGAGGCGGAGCACCTTGTCGTAATATTTCATGGCCTTGCGGTCATTCCCGACCGCGTGCCAGCAGTCGCCGGCGGTGCTCATCGCGGGAATCACCTCGGGGTTGTTCCTACCCCCGAGCTTGATGATGGTCTCGCACTCCTTCAGCACCTGGAGCATGTTGCCTCCGTCGTAGATGAGGCTGAGCTTAGTGTAGTGGGCAGAGAGGTCTTTGGGGTACTCTTCCAGGAGGCGGTTGAAATACTCTGCGCCGAGGTCTTTGCGGTCGGTGGAATAGTACCACGAGCCCGCCAGCCTGAGGGCGCTGCTGTCGGCGGGATGGGCCTGCACGCAGTAGTTCACGAGGGAGTCGAGCTGGGCGCCCCAGGTGACATAGAAAGGAAAGTCCACGTGCTTGAGCAGCTGCGTGACGTAGTTGCACTTGGCGTACGGCTTCATGCCTGGATCGCGCACGAACTGGCGGACATCCGCGAAGAATGCGGCGATGTTGCCGGTCATGCGGTTGAGCTCCGCCCTTCCGAGCAGCGCAGGCGAATACCCCGGGGTGAGCGACAGGGCCTTGTCGTAGCAGTCGCGGGCCAGGGAGTCGCGGTACAGCGAAAGATAGCGGTCGCCTATGAGCGTGAGCGTGTACGCGTTGGCATAATAGGACGGGCGCGCCTCAACGAGCGGGATGTAAAGGTCGGCGGCTTCGTGGTTGCGCCCTTCGGCGGCGAAGAGCCCCGCGAGCGCATCCTTGTACCAGATGTTGCAGCTGTCGAGCCTGACAGCTTCGGAGAGATACTTTTCGGCCGAGGCAAGGTCGCCGGCGGAATAGGCCATGAGCCCCATGTAGTACTTTACGGCGTCGTTGGCGGGGTAGTTCCGGTCGAGCTTCTCTATGGCTTCCTTTGCGCGGACGGGGTCGGTGTCGAGCCTGGAAACGGCGTCCAGAAGAAGGTTCTGGACCCGTATGTCTTTCTCTGCGGAGTCCTGGGAGAATGCCGGAACGGCCATCAGGAACAGGAGAAAGAACAGTGTGAATAACTTCGTTTTCATCCGCTTGTTTCAATTGCAAAAATAGTGCTTTTCAGTTTTATTTGAGTAAATTTGCGAACGTTATTTGAAAAGCGATGCAACTTTTTGGCAACAAATTGCATCTTAATTCTCAGAAACAGCCGGAAGATCCGGAGGGCAAACTGGACTACGCTTCCCTCGTAGAGGGCTGCAGGTCCGGCGACAGATTGTCCCAGAAAGCGTTGTACGACGCCCTTTCCCGCAAGATGTTCGCAGTGTGTCTGCGCTACATGGGGGATCGCGATGCGGCGGAAGACGTCCTGCAGGACGGTTTCGTCACCCTCTTTTCCAAGCTGGACAGCTTTACGGGGGCAGGTTCCTTCGAAGGCTGGGCAAGAAAGATCTTTGTCAACACAGCACTCATGTCCCTGCGCAGGAAAGACGTCCTGCGCAATACAGAGGAAGTGGACGCCGCTTTCGGGCTTTCGGAGGAAAGTCCCACGCCCGTCCAGCAGATCGGTTACCGCGAGCTCATGAAGCTCGTCTCCGAGCTTCCTCCGGGTTTCCGCACGGTATTCAACATGTACGTCATCGAAGGTTACTCCCACAAAGAAATAGCGGAGGCCCTCGGGGTGACGGAGGTCACGTCGCGGAGCCAGCTGCAAAGGGCGCGCACGCTGCTGCAAGACAAAATTAAAGAGAAGCATTAAGATGCAAAAAGGCAATATGACAGATTTCGACCTCTTCGTGAAGAGGTCCCTTCAAGACGCCGAGGAGGAAGTCTCCCCGCGCGTCTGGCGCGGCATAGAGTCAAGGCTCGCCGCCATGGAGGCACAGAAGGCCCAAGCTGCATCGCGAAAGAACCACAGCTTTGGCTGGGGCTGGCCTGCCGCCGCGCTCGCAATGGCGGCAGTGCTTGCAGCCGTCATCATCCTGCCCGGGACAAAACGCAATTCCAACCTTACAAACCATAACGATACTACCCTCCTTTCGGACGCAAGTACCGGCAGGCAGGTTACCGTTTCCGGGCAGGACGGCGGCGAATCCGTCATCGCTGCTGCCGGGTCCGGCATAGTTGCAGAAGTTCCCGCAGCCCACGGGCGCAGTTCCGCCGCAGGCGTAAGGAACCAGGCCGTAAAGGTTTCGGAGCCCCAGGCCCCGCAGCAGGCGGCACCGGTTGCAGAGGCCGCGCAGGAGCCTCAGACCGAGGTGCAGGCAGCACCGCAGGAAGCCGCTCCCGCAGCGCAGGTCGCACAGGAGCCCCAGGCTTCCCACGAGGCCGTCAGGCCGGCTGCCGGGCAGCCCGATGAATTCGCCCGCATGGCCTTCGAAGACCAGATGTCCCGCAAGGCCCCGGTACGCATCTCCGCCCTGGCGGGGGGCATCCTGGGCGCAGGCAATTCCGCATCCTCGGCCCCGCTCTACGGCGTCAGCGCCAAGAACGACTATATCCCCGGCGACATCCGCGAAGAGGGCGAATCCTCCTACAGCATCCCCTTCAGCGTGGGCGTAGGAGTGCGTTTCGGGCTCACCCCGAGGCTCTCAGTCGGCACCGGAATCGACTACTCCCTCCTTTCGCGCAATTTCAACGGCAGCTTCACGTCCGCTTCCGGAGCCGTCACCAAGGGCAACATCCGCCACAACATGCAGTACATCGGAGTTCCGCTCAACGTCTACTTCGAGCTGCTTGGCGGCGGCAGCCTCCGTCTGTTCGCATTCGGAACCGGCGAAGCCGAGTGGGCCCTCAGCAGCAAGTACGCCATGGGCGATGAAACCCTCAACTATCCGGTGCATGGCACCCAGCTTTCGGCAGGCGGCGGTCTCGGAGTCGAGTTCCGCATCACCGACGGCCTCGGCCTCTATGCGGCGCCCAACGCCCGCTACTATTTCAACTGCGGCCAGCCCAAGAGCATCCGCACCGAAAAGCCGCTCCTGATCAACTTCAACGCAGGTTTACATTTTTATTTTTAAGCCTGTAAAAAATACTTTTACTACAAAAAAAGTATTTTGACTTTTACCCCGGGATTTACCCCCGGGGTTTCTTTTTTTCTCCCTTTATTTGCCGCAAATGAAGGATATGAAAAGAGAAGGACTGGCGATTCTGGCCGCGGCTGCATTCATTGCCGCCGGATGCTCGTGGCTGGATCCCCCGGGCAGCGGCATCGCCAGGTGTGACAAATTCCCAAGGGGCGGCTACAGTGACGGCAGGGGCGGCAGGTCGTCCGACTCCACCGAAGCAGGGCAGCAGTTCGTTCCGGACACCATAGTCTGGGCCAGCGCGGTGCAGGTGCCGGACGACTATTACTGGCCCAGGGATACCGCAATGGGCATCATGGACGCGAAACTGCTGCTGTTCAAAGATGACGAGCAGGTGCTGTCGCTCCCCGTAGGAGCCGCGCACGGCATAAGCCCCAATCCCGAAACCCACCATCTGATTGGCGGGCACCTTTACACCGAGTTCAACTCCTCGTCGGGGACGCAGATACGGC
>JAFZLP010000006.1 GCA_017551405.1 Bacteroidales bacterium | reverse complement strand
ATCAACTTCAATCCCGACGTGGTCAACGCCGACGGCACCGTAGGCAACTATTACGCTGCCAACGAATTCAAGGAGATAGTCGACGGACAGGTGTACTACTTCGTCCCCGGTACCCTCTACCAGTCCTCTTCGAGAATCAGCCTGGGCAGCAAGAACGACGTCACCACCAATATCGGATTCAATATCAACGACAATTTCTTCATCGGTGTCAACATCTCGGTTCCCACCATCAACTACACCTATAAGGAAGAATTCACCGAGGCTGCAGTGGATCCCCACGAGTTCCCGGTCACCCTCGAGTACATGAGCGACGGCAAACATGTCGAGGGCTCGCCCACCTATTTCAAGTCGGCCAAGTACGGCTACGAGTACAACTCCTCGGCGGCCGGTATCAACGCTGCCCTGGGCTTCATCTGGCTGCCTACCGACAACCTCAGGCTGGGTGCGTCCATCAAGACTCCTACCGCCTACACCATCGACGAGCAATGGGGAATCAGGGTCGACACCTACTTCGAGGATGCCAACCAGAACGGATACAGCTATTCCCCCACGGCGGAGAATACCTATGAATACCGTTCGCCCTACACCGTGGACGCCGGCATAGCCTGCACCTTCGGCACCCTGGGCCTCCTGAGCGTAGACTACGAGCTCAACGACTACAGCGTAATGAAATACAGCGAGCCGTCCGACAAGCTCTTCAGCAGCGACACCTACTACTTCGTCAACCGTCTCAACAAGCTCTTCTGCGGCGTGACCCACAGCGTACGCGTCGGTGCCGAAGTGAACGTAACCCCGTTCCTCGCACTCAGGGCCGGATACAATTTCACCACCAATCCAGAGCGCACATACTCCGACAACGAGGGCTACTTCGTGGACGCCGCCTACTACGGCCGCAACTTCGACTTCTACGAAAACGGCGGGGCCTACCTCAAGAATCCCGTTTACCTGAAGGCTCCCATCCAGTCCTACTCCTGCGGTATCGGATACTATTCGGCCGGTTCGTTCTTTACGGATTTCGCCCTGAGGCGCACCGTTTATCCGTCCCAGAACTTCTCTCCGTACGACAGCTATCTCTACTCCGACGACGGCGAGCCCATCATCTCCCCCTGCGTGCAGAGCACGCGCAAGGTGATCGACGCGATTCTTACATTCGGCTGGAGGTTCTAGCATATGGAATTGACAGCAGGGCAGATAGCGAAGGCCCTGGGCGGCACGGTCGAAGGCAATCCCGACGTGAAAGTCAGTTCGTTCGCAAGGATAGAACATGGCAGGCCCGGAGCGGTAAGTTTCTACGCGAATCCCAAATACGAGCATTATGTATATACCAGCAAGGCTTCGGTCTTGCTGGTTAATTCTGATTTTGTGCCGAAGGAAAAGGTGGATGCCGTTCTGGTGCGTGTGGACGACGCCTATGCCGGAGTGGCCGCCCTGCTTAAGATGGCCGCCGACGAAAAGAAGAAATACCGCAGCCACCGCGCTTTCTCAACCGCCTGGACATGCGGCATCTCACTGTGTGCCAGGCTTGGCCGCAAGGTGTGGGTGGGCGATTATGTCAAAATCGGACGCAAGGCCCGCATCGGGGACTGCAGCATCATCCACAGCCACGTCACTATCGGTGAAGGTGTCAAAATCGGGCATCATTGCATCCTGTATCCGGGAGTCGTCGTCTATCCGGGCTGCGTAATCGGCAACAACGTCATCCTGCATGCGGGCGTGGTCATCGGCTCCGACGGCTTCGGCAACGCTCCCCTCGGCGACGGCACCTGGCAGAAGATAGAACATCTGGGCAACGTAGTGGTGGGGAACGACGTCGAAATCGGCTCCAACAGCACCGTTGACCGCGCCGAGATGGAATCCACCGTCATCGGCAACGGCGTCAGGATTGACAACCTCTGCCAGATAGCCCATAACGTGCAGATAGGGGACAATACGGTGATAGCCGCGCAGTGCGGCATCGCGGGTTCCACCGTGATCGGCAAAAACTGCATCATCGCCGGTCAGGTAGGAATTGTCGGTCACCTCAAGATCGCGGACGGCACGGTCATTGCTGCCCAGTCCGGAGTAACCCGCTCCATCCGCAAGGAAGGTACCAGAATCATGGGCGCTCCTGCAATGGATCATGACGTATACCTTCGCAGTTACGCCAAATTCAAGATGGCGGGAGAAGAAAAGTAATGAGACAGAGGACATTATCCAGGTCATACACATTCGAGGGAAAGGGGCTCCATACCGGGGCCTTCACCCGCCTTGTCCTGAAACCGGCTCCGGAAGATACCGGAATCGTCTTCGTGAGGACAGACCTCGGGGTAACGGTTCCCGCCCTCTCGGATAATGTCTCCCTCACTTCCAGATGCACCCTCCTTTCCAAGGACGGGGCGTCGGTTTCCACCGTGGAGCACCTGCTGTCGGCCCTCACCGGGCTGGGCGTGGACAATGCCTGCATCGAGCTCGACGGCGGTGAAGTGCCGATTCTGGACGGCAGCGCGCTGCCTTTCGCAGCAGCCATCGCTGCGGACGGACTGACGGAGCAGAAAGCCCCCCGCCGTTATATTTGCCCGTCCTTACCCGTAGAAGTGAAGCTGGATTCTTCCGGAAGCCGTATCCTCATAGAGCCGGCGGAGCGCTTCTCCTGCGACCTTACGGTGGATTTCGGCACCCGCGTGCCGGGAGTGCAG
The DNA here is from genome assembly GCA_017551405.1 of Bacteroidales bacterium. GTDB lineage: Bacteria > Bacteroidota > Bacteroidia > Bacteroidales > UBA932 > Cryptobacteroides. The sequence goes on along the minus strand of JAFZLP010000006.1, from coordinate 474 downwards.
ACGGTTCACTGGGAGGAAGGCTGGGATTATCCCGGCGAGATTGCGCCGTGCCGCACCTTCGTCTTCTTCCATGAAGTGCAGAGCCTTGCATCCATGGGGCTCATAAAGGGCGGCGACGTTGACAACGCCATCGTCATAGTGGATCCTTCCACCCCTCAGGCCGAGGTGGACGCCCTCTCCTCCCTGATGGGCCAGCCCCGTCTGGGAGTCACTCCCGAAGGGTATCTGAGCAATGTCCGGCTCCGTTTCCCGGATGAATGCGCGCGGCACAAGTTGCTCGACCTCATAGGGGATTTCCGTCTTTGCGGCGGCTTCCTCAGGGCACGTGTCACCGCTTTCAAGCCGGGGCATACTATTAATTCAGCAGCTGTCAAGGCTGTTCTAAACACGATTGGTTAAATGGTTGACATTCACCCTCTTGCGACAGTCAGTCCCAACGCTCAACTGGGCGAAAACGTAAAGGTGGGCCCGTAT
>JAFZLP010000067.1 GCA_017551405.1 Bacteroidales bacterium | reverse complement strand
GTTGGTGAGGATGGCATCGAGGAGTTCATCGCCCTCGCGGATGGTGAGGGCCTTGATACCCTTGTTGCGGCTGCGCTTGTTGGAGTATTCGGTGAGGGTGGTCTTCTTGATGACGCCGTTCTTGCTGACGAGGGTGACGAAATGGTTGTCGGTGTATTCCTCGTCTTCGATGTGGGCGGCGTTCAGATAGGTGCGGATGCTGTCGTCCTGTTCAATCGACAGGAGGTTCTGCACAGCCCTGCCCTTGCTCGCGCGTATGCCTTCGGGAAGCTCATAGACCTTGAGGCGGTAGCACATGCCCTTCTGGGTGAAGAACAGCATGGTGGAGTGCATGTTGGCCACGTAGATATGCTCGATGAAGTCTTCTTCCCTGGTGGTGCCGCCCTTGACGCCCTTGCCTCCGCGGTTCTGGGTGCGGAATTCTGTGAGCGCGGTGCGCTTGATGTAGCCGAGGTGGCTGATGGTGATGACCACGTCTTCGTCGGCATAGAAGTCTTCGGGATTGAAATCTTCGGCGCTGAAGCTGATCTCGCTGCGGCGGGGATCGCCATACTTTTCCTTCATCTCGCGGCATTCCTGCTTGACTATGTCGAGCTGAAGCTCGTTGCTGGCGAGGATTTCCTCGCAGCGGGCGATGAACACCTCGAGCTCGTCGTACTCGGCCTGGAGCTTCTCCCTTTCGAGGCCGGTGAGCTGGCGGAGACGCATGTCCACGATGGCCTGGGCCTGCGCATCGGTGAAGTCGTACCTGGTCATGAGGCCTTCCTTGGCCTCTTCGACGCTCTTGCTGGCACGGATGAGGGCGATGATTTCGTCGATTATGTCGATGGCCTTGAGCAGACCTTCGAGGATATGGGCCCTCTTGCGGGCTTTTTCAAGGTCGAATTTAGTGCGGCGCACTACAACCTCATGCCTGAAGTCCACGAAATTCTGGAGGATTTCCTTGAGGCTGAGGGTGCGTGGACGGCCGCCTACGAGCGCCACGTTGTTGATGGCGAAACTGCTCTGGAGGGAAGAATACTTGAAGAGGGTGTTGAGCACCACGTTGGTGTTGGCCCCCTGCTTTACGCGGAAGATCACCCTGACGCCCTCGCGGGAGGTTTCGTCGTTCATGTAGGTGATGCCCTCTATCTTCTTGTCCTCCACCATCTGGGCGACGCGCTCGAGCATCTCCTTCTTGTTGACCATGTACGGGATTTCGGTGACCACTATGGTCTCCTGGCCGCGGTCGTTGACTTCGATATCGGTCTTGGCACGGATGACCACCCTGCCTCGGCCGGTGGTATAGGCGTCCACTATGCCCTGGCGGCCCATGATGATGCCGCCGGTCGGGAAGTCGGGACCCTTGATATACTGCATGAGGCCCTCGACGTCGATGTCGGGATTGTCGATGAGGGCGCAGATGCCGTCGCAGACCTCGCCGAGATTGTGCGGGGCCATGTTGGTGGCCATACCCACGGCGATGCCAGCCGAGCCGTTGAGGAGCAGCAGCGGCAGCTTGGTGGGGAGCACGGTGGGCTCCTGAATGCTGTCATCGAAGTTCCAGGTCATGTCGACGGTGTCCTTTTCGAGATCGTCCAGGACGTCTTCCGTCATTTTGGCGAGCTTGGCCTCGGTGTATCGCATGGCCGCGACCGGGTCGCCGTCCATGGAGCCGAAGTTGCCCTGGCCCCATACCAGCGGGTAACGCTGGTTCCACGGCTGCGCGAGACGGGCCATGGCGTCGTATACGCTGCTGTCGCCGTGCGGGTGGAACTTACCCAGCACTTCGCCGACTATTCTTGCGGATTTCTTGGTTTGCCCGCCATAGCTGAGGCCGAGGCCGTCCATGCCGAAAAGGACACGCCTCTGGACGGGTTTGAGACCGTCCCTCACGTCCGGCAGGGCCCTCGAAACTATCACCGACATGGAGTAGTCGATGTAGGCGCTGCGCATCTCGTGATCTATCTCTACAGGCTCGATAAAGCCGTGCATAATCTCATTGTTTTTCTCTTCTTCTGCCATATGAAAGCACTAATCTGTATAAACATACAAATATAGCAAAAATATTGTTTCGAACAGCCCGAAATGAGGTCGGAATTGCAGTGTTTTTTTTATTTTTGCAGTCAGTTATGAGACTGACCGAAGAATTACGGACCATACTCCTCTACGCCCGCGACGAAGCCATGCGCACGGGCTGCTACGGCATAGGTCCCGAGCATCTTCTCCTCGGTGTCCTGAGGCAGGGAGACAACCCCGCCGTGCATGCCCTCGAGAAGTTCGGTCTCGAGCCTTCGGAGGTCAAGCAGGCACTCGACTCCCACGTGTTCCGCGAGCAGGCCATAGCCTACGAAGACGAGGACAAGGTAAACTTCACCCGCGCCGCCCTCAACGTCACCAGTCTCACCATCATGGAGGCAATCCGCTGCAACCAGGACGTATCGTCCATCCACCTCCTCGCCGCCCTGTGCGACAATCCCGGCGAGTTCTGCTGCGAATACCTCCACAGGCACGGCATCAGCCTTCAGGTCCTCCGTACCTACATAAGCAAAAGCAGCGAAGAATCCGGAAAGAATTCTTCACTGCCTGGAACCGAGGATATGAACAGGCTCCTGAGCGCCTTCTACCAGGAAAAGGAAATATTCTCCTGATTACTCCGAAATCCTGTCCATCACCATTTTGACCAGGTCCTGAACACGGGCGTGGTAGTCGGTGTTGGCATCCTTCAGATAGCGGTGCGCGATTGCGCAGCAGATGGTTATGGCGTCGTGGCCGAGAGAGGCCGCCATGGCCGCGAGGGCGGCGCCTTCCATCTCGAAGTTGGTGACCTTGTAGCCCTTGTAGTTGAAAGTCTCGAAATCTTCCAGCATGTTCGGCATGGCCAGTTTCTGGCGGACCACCCTGCCCTGCGGGCCGTAGAAGCCGCCGGCGGAGATTGTCATGCCCTTTACGGTATAGGGCTCGAAGAGCTTGATGAGACGGTCCGAAGCGCGCACGAAGTAAGGATCGGGAACGTGCTTGGCCCAGTGGCAGTGCTCCTTGAAGGCCTTCTCGAAGTCTGCCATGCACACCTTGTCGCGGTTAGCATACCAGTTGAACATGGCGTCGCAGCCTATGCTGATATGGCTGCTGATGAAGGAACCCAGCGGAATTTCAGGCTGGATGGCGCCGCAGGTGCCCACACGAACGAGCGTGAGGCGTTTGTGCCTGCTTTTTACCTCGCGGGTCTTGAAATTGACATTCGCAAGGGCGTCCAGTTCGGTCATGACGATGTCGATGTTGTCAGGGCCGATTCCGTGGGAAAGGGCGGTGATGCGCTTGCCGTGGTACCAGCCCGTAACGAACGCGAATTCGCGGGACTGTCCCTGGCAGTCGATTTTCTCGAAGAGCGGGATGAACATCTTCACTCGGCCGGGATCCCCGACCAGCACAACGGTGTCGGCGAGCTGCCTCGGCTTGATGTGGATATGGAAAGCCGAGCCGTCTCCGTTGATAATCAATTCAGATTCTGCAATTCTCATAATATCGGGTGTTATTAATGTCTCTTTCTGGGCGAACGCAGCCTGTTGGCGCTACGCACCAGCGACTCGTCGAAAAGGATGCCCCTGACGGCAAGCGCGTCCAGGATGGCCGCAACGGCCGGGAACACCATGGTGATGTTGAAGGCCGACTTGTCGGCTGATGCCAGATACACCACCAGCATCCATATCTGCAGCCCGACGAGCAGCAGCCCCGCGATCACGGTGGTGCGCATCTGGAAAATGCGGTATTTGTACGCCCCCAGGGCTATCAGCTCCATGAAGGCCGCCACCCCTGCCAGGATGAGCCACCACATGCTGTCGGTAAACCAGAACATGGCCACTACGAGGCCAAGCGCCAGGAAAAGATAAAGGGTCTGTATTCTCTGCCACATAGGAATCAGCGGGAGTTGAAACGGGAAATCATGGTCTGTTCGTAAGTCTTGGAGATGGGGATGGGCTCGCAGCCGGGAAGGTCCAGCTTCACGTAATAGCCGTCCTTCTCGCGCAGCAGCAGCTCCACCCTCATGAGATTCACGATGTACTTGCGGTGGCAGCGCACCAGCTGGCTGCCGGCGAAGCTCTCTTCCACCGTCTTGAGGCGGCAGCGCAGCATATACTGCCTGGTCTCGCCGGAAACATCGGAATACCAGACTTTTATGTAGTTGTCATCGCTTTCGATGTAGTAAAGGTTCTTGAGGTTGATGCTCATTTTGAGCAGGCCGTCGTCGCCGAACAGGGTGACCTTTTCAAGGTCCTGCGGGGCCGTCCTGGAGTCGGACACCACGTTTCCGTAGTTCATCAGGCGGATGGTGTCGTCCTTGTCCTGCATGGCGTAGAACAGCGTGGAGAACAGGTACGGCACATAGACCCCCATGAAGGAGATGAGCAGGGCCCTGCCGAAAACCACCCGGTAGCTGTCCAGCGAAATGTCCAGCAGGCCTTTCCTCTCGAGGGCGAAAGTGAGCGCCGTATAGAACACGGCTATCGCCACCGATTCGGCCAGGTCCCATAAAATGAGCTGCACCCACGACACTCCCCTGCTTCTGCCTACATTGAGGAACACCAACTTGCTCAGCACGACGAACAGGATGGAGACCGCAAAGAAAACTATGGTGTGGACAAGAAGCGGGGAACGGCCCAGCGTGAACCACGAGAACGGGTCGAAAGGCACGAACACGAGCAGGAATACGATGGAAAAGAGCACAGTGAATACCACAGCGGAGACTATGTGTTCCGCATCCACCAGATAGGTTGGTATCCGCCGCTTCAGATCCATGATCAGTCTCCGGCTTCCTTCAGCCTTTCGGCGTTCTCGGCGATCTGCAGCTGGTCGATGCATTCCTGGATGTCTCCGTTCATGAATGCGGGCAGATTGTACATGCTCCAGCCGATGCGATGGTCGGTGACGCGGCCCTGGGGATAGTTGTAGGTGCGGATCTTGGCGCTGCGGTCTCCGGTTGACACCATGGTCTTGCGCTTTGCCGCGATACCGTCGAGATATTTCTGGTGCTCCATGTTGTAGAGACGGGTACGGAGCTCGGCCATGGCCCTTTCGGTATTCTTGATCTGGGAGCGTTCTTCCTGGCACTGCACCACGATTCCGGAAGGGATGTGCGTGAGGCGCACGGCCGAGTAGGTGGTATTTACGCCCTGTCCGCCGGGGCCGGAAGCACAGAAGAGGTCTTTGCGGATATCCGCCGGATTGAGCTCGACGTCGAATTCGTCGGCCTCGGGGAAGACGGCGACCGACGCCGCGGAGGTCTGGATGCGTCCCTGGGTTTCGGTCTGGGGAACCCTCTGCACGCGGTGCACGCCGCTCTCGTATTTCATGGTGCCGTACACGCCGTCGGAGCTGGAAAGCTTGAACACCACCTGCTTGTAGCCTCCGGAAGTGCCGTACGACTGGTCGGTTACCTCCAGTTTCCACCCCTTGATTTCGGCATAGTGCTGATACATGCGGAAGAGGTCTCCGGCGAAGATGGCAGCCTCGTCGCCGCCGGTGCCGCCGCGGATTTCCACGATGGCGTTCTTGGAATCGTCGGGATCGGCAGGTATGAGGAGGAGCTTTATATTCTGCTCCTTGTCGGGAATGGCGGCTTCGATTTCGGAAATCTCCTCGCGGGCAAGGTCCTTCAGTTCAGGGTCGCTCTCGTTGATGAGCACGTCTTTCGCGGAAGCGAGGTTCTCGAGCATCTTCTTGTATTCAAGGCCCGCCTTGATTATGGGTTCCAGCTCTTTGTAGTCCTTGTTGAGCTGGACGTATTTCTTCATGTCCGACATCACGCCGGGATCGGAAAGCTGGGCCTGCAGGGAATCGAATTTATCCTGCAGGGACAGCACTTTCGTAAGCAATGTATTATCGTTTGCCATATTGTTTCGTTACGGAATAACCTACAAATTTACAAATTAACGGGGACTTGTGCAACTGCCGGTCAGGATGCCGATTACCGCCTGGGCGCAGACGCAGCCGAAGACCGCCGGCAGATACGAAACCGTGCCGACGTTGCTGCGCTTGTTGCGGCCTTCTTCCGGAATCATGGCTCCCGCTATCGGTTTTTCCTCGGAATAGACCGCCAGGAAACCCTCGGTAATGCCAAACCTGTGCAGGCGTTTCCGCAACTGGTGTGCCAGCGGGCACATCCTGGTTTTGGAGATGTCTGCGATGCGGACGGCGGTGGCGTCGAGCTTGGCCCCGGAGCCCATCGAAGACACCAGCGGCAAGCCCCTAGAAAGGCAGAACTGTATCAGTGCTATTTTCGGGGACAGGGTGTCGATGGCATCCGCCACGCAGTCGAAAGAACGCCCTCCAAGTAGCTGGGGGATGTTTTCCTCGCAGATAAAATCGTCAATGACCTGCAGGTCGAGCAATGGGTTGATATCCATCAGGCGTTCCGACAGCACCTCTGTCTTGGGGCGTCCCACGGTGGAATGGAGGGCCGGCAGCTGGCGGTTGATATTGCTCTCTGACACTTTGTCAGAATCGACCAGGGTGAGATGGCCGACCCCGGCGCGCACCAGCATCT
>JAFZLP010000066.1 GCA_017551405.1 Bacteroidales bacterium | reverse complement strand
GGATCCGGCGCGCTCCTGAGCACCCCCAGGAGGGGCATGGTTATCTTCCTTTCCTTGAGGTCCACTCCGGACGGCTTTCCGATGTCGCCGCCCTGGAAGTCCATGATGTCGTCCTTGATCTGGAAGGCGATGCCCATGGCCTTCGCGTACTCCGACGCGGCCTCGAAACAGGCCGCGGAGGCGTTTACCGTCTTGGCGCCGCATTCGGCGCAGAGCCTGAAGAGGGACGCCGTCTTGCAGTAGATTATCCGCAGATAATCGGCCTCGGTGGTGTCGCAGCTGAAAGCTTTCTGCTGCTGGAGCATCTCCCCTTCGGCAAGGTCGCTGAAGGTACGGGCGAACGCCCGCATCCCCCATTCGTGATAGGTGCTGTCGGCGATGATGCCGACGGCCCTGGCAAGCCAGAAGTCGCCTATCAGCACCGCCGGCACCGGGCCGAAGACGCTCATGGCGGTGGGAGCGCCCCTGCGGACGTCGCTCTCGTCGGCCACGTCGTCGTGGAAAAGGGTTGCGGTGTGGAGCATCTCCACCGCGGCGGCGAGCATGCGGGTGTCTTCGTTAACCTCGCCGTTGCCGCAGGCCTTGGCCATGAGCAGGGTGAGGATGGGACGCAGCAGTTTGCCGGAGTTGCCGGCGACCCTCATGTCGAAATCCTGGAGTATGGGTACGTCAGAACTGAGGCGGCTACGGACCAACGCCTTAACCGCCTCAAGCTCCGACCCGAGGATATTCCTGATATCTTGAGGGTCCACTTTCCGCTACAGGAAGATGGCGACTGAAGCCATGATGCCCGAGCACTTCTCGTTCTTCATGACCGCAGTTCCGCTGTTGATGAGATCCTTGATCTCGGCTCCGTCGTAGAGTTCACCGAGGTTCCAGAAGTAGCGCACGGAAACCTGGAGCCTGTTGAACAGGTCGATGCCTGCACCGAGGCCGGCGCCGTACTCAAGACGGTTCTTGATGTTGTCCCACTTGACGCTCTGGAGCTTGTTCTGGATATTCTGGATGTTGGTGCTCTGGCCGGCGGCGGAGTTGGTGATCGCATAACCCACGAAAGGCTCTACGAAGGCATAAGGCCTGAAGCCTGCGATGGGAAGGCCCACCTGGACCTGGACGGGCAGCTCGAGGAAGCCGGTCTTGAAGTTGATGGACTTGGAGTCGAAATCTTCCAGGCGGGTGCCCTTCACGTTGTAGATGAGGGAGGGCTGTACGCCGATGAGGCCGAGGCTGATCCTGCGCGTCACACCGATATGGTAGAGGGTGATGTCAGCGGCATTGTCTGCAGCGTCTTTGAGTTCCGTCGAGGAGGAGGTGACGCCGGCTATGATACCGGACTGGGCGAATGCGCTGACGGAAACGACGAGTGCCGCCAGGGCGATGAAGAGCTTTTTCATATTTACAGTAAGTTGTTGAGTTTCGTTTCGATGTCGGCCTTGCTCACCACGCCGACGGTCTTGTCGACGGCGATGCCGTCCTTGAAGAAGATGAGGGTGGGGATGCTGCGGATGCCGAATTCGGCGGCGACGTCTTCGGCGTCGTCCACGTTGCACTTGGCCACCAGGGCGCGGCCTTCATAGTCGGCGGCAACTTCTTCCACGGTAGGGGCCAGCATGCGGCAGGGGCCACACCAGGTAGCCCAGAAATCCACCAGGGCGACCTTGTTGGAGGCCAGGAGTTCCTTGAGATTGGTATTGTTGACTTCTGTCATGACTTTTTAAGTTGGTTATTATCTACAAAACTAATAAAAATTTTCCACATTCCACATAAACGCCCTCAACCCCAGTTTCGGGGAGCGCTCGTCGGTGCGTTTGAGAGCCTGCAGTATCTTTCCGGCCTTCTCGTCGTCTTCCACGAAGGTGAAGACGGCGTGGTTCATTTCGGGCCAGGCGTGGTTGCCCATGTGAGGGAGGCCGTCATTGCTGCCACGGCCGCCGACGTCGGTCCAGCGGGTGTAGCCCTTCTGGTCGAAATGCTCCAGGAGGCGGATTATCTCCTCGTTGTACGCCTGTGAATATGCTATGAACAGTGCTTTCATCTTACTCGAAATTAATGGTTTCCTCCGCGGCACGGCGCTGCTGGCGGCGTTCCTGGCGGGTGGCGAAGATACAGTAGATTGTGGGGATGAGGATGAGGGTTACGACGGTGGAGAAGGTGAGGCCCCATGCGACCGTCATACCCAGCGAGTGCCACATCTCGGAACCTTCGCCGGTGCCGAGGGCAAGCGGGAGCATGCCGATCACGGTGGTGAGGGTGGTCATCAGGATGGGCCTCAGGCGGCTGCGGGCCGCGGTGGTGGCCGCTTCTATGACGCCCATTCCCCTCTCACGCATCAGGTTGGTGTAGTCGATGAGCACGATACCGTTGTTAACCACGATACCGATGAGGATCAGTATGCCTATCATGGCCATCATGTCGAGCGTGGTGCCGGTGGCCCAGAGTCCGATGAGCACGCCCATGAAGCCGAACGGCACGCTGAACATGATGACGAACGGGTTCACGAAGTTCTCGAACTGGGCGGCCATCACCATGTACACCAGTATGAGGATGAGCGCGAGCAGGGTTATGAGGTCCTTCATCATGTCCTGCTGGTCTTCGTAGTCGCCGGACAGCTCGGTGGTGATGTTGGACGGGAGGCTCACGGTCTTGAGGATCTCGTTCACGCTCTCCACGCCCTTGCTCATGGCCACGCCCTTGGCGGTGATGCCGGTGACGGTGATGTAGCGTTCGCGGTTCTTGCGCTCGATGGTGGGCGGCACCTTGCTTTCCACCACGGTGCCCACTTCCTTCACGCGGATCGGAGCCCCGCCAGGAGCGGTGAGTATCATGTTTTCGATGTCCTCGACGCTGTTGCGGAACTCCTTCGAGTAACGGACGCGGATGCCGTATTCGTCGCCTTCCTCACGGAAGTAGGAGCCCACTACGCCGCTCATGGCGGCGCTGAACGCGGTGGCGGCGGTGGTGGAGTTGAGCCCGTGCAGGGCCAGTTTTTCGCGGTCGAAGTCCACCAGGTACTCAGGAGTGTACTCGTCGCGGCTGAGCACCACCTGCACGAAGTCGCCGCTCAGATTCATCTTCTGCTGGATCTCCTTGGCAACGCGGTCGGTCTCGTCGAAATCATAACCGTAGATCTCGAGCGCCACCGAAGTGGCACCGCCCATGCCGCCCATGCCTTCGGTGACCTGGGCGCGGTCGATTTCGGGATATTCCTTGAGCTCGGCCCTGATGATGTTCGCGATTTCGGATGCGCTCCTGTCACGGTCTTCCATACTGCCGAGGTTGATGTTCATGCTGATGAGGTAGGAGCCGTTGTTGCGCGAGCTCGCCATGGCGTTGTCGGAGTCGGCCTGGCCGAAGCGGTATTCGAACACCCTGATTTCGGGGATCTCGCTCTTGAAACGGGCGTAGAGTTCATGCGCGAAGCGGCCGGTGACCTCCTGCGAGGTGCCCACCGGGAGCTCGACGCTCACGGAAAGGCGGCCCGAGTCGGAGTTCGGGAAGAAGCCCGTGGTCATCTTGGGAACGAGCAGCACGAACACTGCCGCAATGACTGCGAATGCGCTGAGAGTCACCAGCTTGCGGTGGGTCACGCACCAGTTCACGACGCGGGAGTAGAAATTGCTCAAACCCTCCAGGGCCCTGTCTATCGGGCCGAATACCTTCTGGTGGAGCTTGGATTCCTTGGCCTGCGAGCTGAGCATGTTCGACGCCATCACCGGCACCAGCGTAAGCGCCATTCCGGTGGATACTACCATGATGATGCTCACTATCCAGCCGAGCTGCTTGAACATGAGCCCGGCGAAGCCCGACACCATGGTGAGGGGCAGGAATACGCACAGGGTGGTGAGGGTAGAGCCCACTATGGAGCCGGCCACCTCGGAGGTGCCGTTCACCGCCGCCTCCTTGCGCTTCTCGCCGCGGTCCATGTGCTTGGAGATGTTCTCCAGCACCACTATGGAGTTGTCCACCACCATGCCTATGGCGATGGACAG
>JAFZLP010000065.1 GCA_017551405.1 Bacteroidales bacterium | reverse complement strand
CGTCGCATTCGGGGTGGCGATGGTCAAGGCGCCGGAGGTGCTGTCCCCGGAATTCAAGAAAGCCGGCAACAAGATCTGCCTCTTCCGCCATGTTCCGCTTAGCAATTATATGCCTGATACAGAGGCCCTTCAGGCTATGTGGAAGGCTGTTCACGCCGCCGTCCTCGACGGCAGCATAGTGGCCGCTTATGCCCTTGGTCGCAAGGGCCTGGCCGAGGCCGTCTGCAAGATGTGCTTCGGAAACGGCATGGGCGCCCGCATAAACGGGGGAGTGGAACTCTTCGGAGCCGCGCCCGGCGGGATAGTCGCCGAGTGCACCGTGGTTCCCGAGGGCGCCGAACTTATAGGCATTGTCACGGCGGACGGAGTCATCGACTTCGACGGAACCCGTATCGGCACCGCAGAGGCCCGCGAGGCCTGCGAGGAGCCGTTCTCCAGGGTGTATCCGCTGAAGGCCGAGTCTTCCTGCCGGAAAGCCTTCCCCGACGGCTATGAAGAAAGGAAGGAAAGCGCCCCGGTATTCCGCAGCCCCGTGAAGGTGGAGCACCCGCTGGTGTATATTCCCGTCTTCCCGGGAACCAACTGCGACTACGACATGGCGAAGGCCTTCCGTGCTGCAGGCGCCCGTACTGAGTTCGGAGTCTTCCGCAACCTCAGTTCGCAGGACATCTTCGACAGCATAGGGCAGATGCGTAAAGGGATTTCAGAGTGCCAGATACTCGCCCTTTCCGGCGGTTTCTCCGCCGGTGACGAGCCTGACGGCAGCGGAAAGTTTATCGCCAATATATTGGCAGACAAGGAGATAGCTGCCGAAATCGACAGGCTCCTCGACCGCGGGGGGCTCATCCTCGGCATATGCAACGGCTTCCAGGCCCTGGTCAAGAGCGGCCTGCTGCCTTACGGGCATTGCCGCCAGGTATCGGCCGATTCCCCGACCCTGTTCCGCAACGACATAGGCAGGCATATTTCCAGGATGGCCCTCACCAGGGTGGCCTCCGTGAAATCGCCCTGGCTGGCAGGCTTCTCCGTGGGAGACACCTTCAACATCCCCGTCAGTCACGGCGAGGGCAAGTTCGTGGTGGACGAAAAACAGGCGCTGGAGCTCTTCAGGGCCGGGCAGGTGGCGTTCCAGTATGCCGATCCGCTCACCGGGGAGGCCACCATGGAGTGCCCCCTGAATCCCAATGGCTCCTGCTTTGCCATCGAGGGCATCCTCAGCCCGGACGGCCGTATCCTCGGCAAGATGGGCCACAGCGAACGCTGGGAGGACGGCCTTCTGAGGGGCATGCCCGGAAACCTGCATCAGGGCCTTTTCGAAAACGCTGTAAAGTATTTCAGACATGGATAAGGAAGTTCTCATACACGACGGTGTGTCCATAAAGGTCTCCCCGACGGAAGATCCCGACAAGGTGGTGATCTACTTCACCGACGACATCACCGCCTTCTACAAGATAAAGCGGGCCGTGATACACGACAAGGGCATTTATTGCAACGGCATCGCCTGCATGGTGTCGAGGGAGCTCCAGAAAGGCGGGGTACCGACTTATTTCATCCAGCAGCTCTCCGAACGCGAGCAGCTCTGCAAGAGGGTCACCCTGCTTCCCATCGAGATGATCGTTAGGAACGTGGTGGCAGGCTCCCTTGCCCAGCGGCTCGGCCTGGAGGAGGGCCTGATTCCCTCCGAGACCATCTACGACCTCTGCTTCAAGTCCGAGGCTCTCGGGGATCCGCTCATAAACGACTACCATGCCCTTGCGCTGGGCATAGTGAACCGTGCGGAGCTCTCCGAGATCTACTCGTATGCCAGGCAGATCAACGACATCCTCGTGCCCCTTTTCGACAAGGTCGGAATCACCCTCGTGGATTACAAGATCGAATTCGGAAGGGATTCGGAAGGAAACCTGATGATGTCGGACGACATCACCCCCGACAACGCCCGTTTCTGGGACAAGGCCACCGGCACCAGGCTCGACAAGGACCGTTTCCGCAGGGACAACGGCAAGGTCGGGGAGAGCTACGGAATAGTATACAAACGTTTAAGGGATCATCTTTATGAAGAATAGCGGCATCCACGAAGAATGCGGAGTGTTCGGCATCTGGGGCGTGCCCAACGCGGCCGAACTCACGTATTATGCCCTGCACTCCCTGCAGCATCGCGGCCAGGAGGGCTGCGGAATAGTTGCACTGGGGGCCGACAGGCAGCTGAAGCGAGTCAAGGGTCTGGGGCTGGTGACCGAAGTGTTCAACGGCCGGAACCTAGCCACGCTCGACGGAGACTGCGCAATAGGCCACGTGCGTTATTCCACTGCCGGGGGCGGCGGCATCGAAAACGTACAGCCTTTCCTGTTCAGGCAGGCCAGCGGGGACTTCGCCCTGGCGCACAACGGCAACCTGGTGAATTCCGCGCAGATAAAGCATTACCTCGAAGACCGCGGCAGCCTGTTCCAGTCCACTTCGGACAGTGAAATCCTCGCCCATCTGATCAAAAAGGAGCCTTCCGATGCGGCCAAGCCCCGCATCAACGCCATCATGGCGGCCCTCAATATGATCGAGGGGGCGTTCGCCTTCATAATCATCACGGCCAACAGGATATATGCGGCGAGGGACAAATACGGGCTGCGGCCCCTGTCCATCGGCAAACTGAACGGCGGCTATGTGGTGAGCAGCGAGACCTGCACCTTCAGCGTCATAGGGGCGGATTTCCTCCGTGACATCGAGCCGGGTGAAGTGGTTACCATAGACAGGCACGGAATCCGCGGGCAGAAGTTCTCGGAGTACCGCCGCAACGCAATGTGCGCCATGGAGTTCATCTACTTCTCGCGCCCCGACAGCGACATTGAGGGGATGAACGTCCACGCTTTCCGGAAGGAGAGCGGACGCATGCTGTTCAAGGAGAGCCCGGCCGATGCCGACATAGTGGTCGGCGTCCCGGATTCGAGCCTTTCCGCGGCAATGGGTTACTCGGAGGCCTCCGGCCTGCCGTACGAGATGGGCCTGGTCAAGAACAAGTACATCGGCCGCACCTTCATCAGCCCTTCCCAGGAGCTGAGGGATCAGGGCGTGAAGATGAAACTGTCGCCGGTGCGCAGTATCGTGAACGGGAAGAGAGTGGTACTGGTGGACGATTCCATCGTGCGCGGCACCACTTCCAAACGGATCATCGGGATGCTCCGGGATGCCGGGGCCAAAGAGGTCCATGTGCGCATAGCCAGCCCCATGATCAAATACCCCTGTTTCTACGGAGTGGACATCTCCACTTACGAAGAACTGCTCTGCGCGTCGAAGAACCTCGACGAAGTGACCAGGATCATCGGCGCCGACTCGCTCGCCTTCCTCTCCCGGGAAGCCCTGTTCGAAGCCGGACGCCGCACCGACCTCTGCCTGGCGTGCTTCACGGGCGATTATCCGACGGCACTTTACGCAAGCATAGAAGAAGCTAACAAAGACGGAAAATTCTAAATACGAGATTTATGGCAATTGATTACGAGAAATCGGGTGTTTCGCTGGAAGCCGGCTACGAAGTGGTACGCCGCATCAAAAAACACGTTGCTTCCACCAACCGTCCCGGAGTCATGGGGGGCATCGGTTCCTTCGGGGGCATGTTCGACCTCGCCTCGCTCGGCATCCGCGAGCCGGTCCTGGTAAGCGGGACCGATGGGGTGGGCACAAAGCTCAAGATAGCGTTCGCCATGGACAGGCACGACACCATAGGCATCGATGCCGTGGCCATGTGCGTGAACGACGTGCTCGCCCAGGGGGCGGAACCCCTGTTCTTCCTGGATTACGTGGCCCAGGGCAAGACCCGTCCCGAGGTGGTGGAGGCCATTGTGGCAGGCGTGGCGGAAGGCTGCCGCCAGGCCGGGTGCGCATTGGTCGGCGGCGAAACCGCGGAAATGCCCGGCATGTACGCCGACGGCGAATACGACATAGCCGGGTTCACCACAGGCGTGGTGGAGCGCTCCGCCCTCATCGACGGCTCCAAAGTGGCCGTGGGTGATGTCCTGGTGGGAATAGCTTCCACCGGGGTGCATTCCAACGGCTTCAGTCTGGTGCGCAAGATAGTGGCCGACAATGGCCTGGACCTGCACGCCCCGTTTGCGGACTTTGCCGAAGGGGCATCCGCCTCCGCGACTCTGGGCGAGGTGCTTCTTACTCCCACCAGGATCTATGTGAAGCAGGTTCTGGAAGTGATCAGGAACTGCGATGTCCACGGGGTGGCCCACATCACGGGCGGCGGATTCGACGAGAACATCCCCAGGATCCTGAAGGACGGCCAGGGCGTGGAAATAGTGGAAGGCAGCTGGGAAATACTCCCGGTGTTCCGCTTCCTGGAGAAGTATGGAAAAATCGACCATCGCGAGATGTTCAACATCTTCAATATGGGCATAGGCATGGTGCTGGCGATGCCTGAAGGCGAGGCTGCCCGTGCGATTGAAATACTGGCCGCCCATGGCGACCGCGCCACCGTGATAGGCAGGGTGGTGGAAGGCAAAAACGTTAGGATAGTGAAATGAAAGCACTGATATCTGTAAGCGACAAGACCGGAGTCGTGGAGTTTGCGAAAGAGCTCTCCGCGCTCGGCTGGGAAATTATATCCACCAGCGGAACCATGCGTCTGCTGAAAGAAGAGGGCGTTCCCG
>JAFZLP010000064.1 GCA_017551405.1 Bacteroidales bacterium | reverse complement strand
TCTGGACATAGGCCGCCGCGACGTTCATGGAGAGGTCGTTCTTGGCCCTGAGGAGATTCTCGTTTGCGGATTCAAGGTCGAGGGCGCGCAGCCTGATGGTCTCTTCGGTGCGGAAGCCCGAGAACAGGTTCGCGGAGGAGCCGAGGCTGAAGCCGGTGCTGGCGGTATTGGTGTTCACGTAAGTGTTGTCGGCGGAAAGGCCGCGGCCGAACGAGAAGTTCTGCGACGCGGAGGCGTTCACGCCCGGCAGGCGGCTCAGTTTCGCGGTTTCCAGCTCCACTTCGGCCTGTTTCGTAGCAAGGTCCTGCCGCTTGACAGTAAGATTGTGTTCGAGGGCATAGGAGATGCAGTCCTGGAGGGTCCAGGGACTGTTCTGGGCAGATGCGGACAGTGCCGCAAGCATGCTGAGGGCTATGAGGCTGAATCTTTTCATGACAGGCTACTTTTTCTCTTCGAATATCTGGTTTCCGCGGACCTTCTCGTCGCCGGAGAGGCCACCCTTTATCTCGATGTCCACACCGTTGGAGAGGCCGGTGACGACGCTGCGTTTTTCGTAGCCGCTGCTGTCGGCCATGGCCACGTAGACGAAGGCGCTGTCACCTTCGAATTCCACTGCACTTTCGGGCACGGAGAGCACGTCCTGGGCCCTGTGGAGGATGATTTCGGCGTTGGCGCTGTAACCGGAGCGGACCTTGACGTCCGATGGCACCTTAACCGCAGCCTTCACCTCGAACTGGTTGGTGCCGTTGTTCTCGGTGGCCTTGGGCGAGATATACTCGAGCGTGGCGTCGAACTTGAGGTTCTGCAGGGCGCCTATGGTAATGGTGGTGGGCATGCCTTCGCTGATGCGGCCGACTTCGGTCTCGTCGATGTTGCCGTCGAAGATGAGGTCGTTCATGTTGGCAACCGTGGCGATCGTGGTGCCGTCGTTGAAGGTATTGCTCTGTATTACCGAGTTACCTACTTTCACCGGAACGTCCAGGATGAGGCCGGTGATGGTGGAACGGATGAGGGTCGAGCTCGACTTGGCGTTGCTGCTGGCCACACCGTCACGCACCACTTCCAGGGATTCCTGGGCCGAAGCCCTTTCCTCCTTGGCCTGGGAGAGGGCCTGCCTGACCTTGTCAAACTCTTCGGCGCTCACGAGCTGCTTGTCGTACAGGGCCTTTTCGCGTTCGTAGTTGGTCTGTGCCTGCTGCAGGTTGATCTCCGAAAGGCGGACGCGGCTCTCGGCGGAGCTGAGCGCGCTCATGTCGGGAATCACCTTCACCTTGGCGATGATTTCGCCGGCGGTGACTTCCTGGCCCGCTTCCTTGTAGATTTCGCTGATGATGCCGGAAATCTGCGGCTTGATGTTCACCTCGTCGCGGGGGATGATCTTACCGGTAATCACCGTGCTGCGTTCAATTGTCTTTACTGCAGGGGTGAGCGTTTCGTAACGGGTCTCTTTCGGACGGGAATTCTTGTACAGATAAACGAAAGTCCCGATGAACAGGAGCCCTATCAGGGCGAAAACGATGTACTTGACGATTTTTTTCATATGCTGTTGTTTTTATTATTCATCTCTCATGGCGTCTACCGGCCTGATCTTCATGGCCCTGAGGGCGGGGGCGAGGCCTGCCAGCACACCCAGCGCCGCCAGTCCGGCGACTGCAGCCACGGCGGGCCAGAAGCCAATCTGGAAGTGGGCGGTGAGCACTCCGTCCTTGGTGGCAGCGAGTTCGGCCCCGGACAGGACCAGCACCGAGAACACCACGCCCAGCAGGCCGGCGCCCGTGGTCAGGAGTATGCTTTCGCCTATTATCTGCCCCAGGATCATCCGGGGGGTGGCGCCGATTGCACGGCGTATGCCTATTTCAGTGGTACGTTCCTTTACCGTAACCATCATGATGTTGCTCACGCCTATGGCTCCGGCGAGGATGGTCCCCAGGCCGACGAGCAGGATGAGGATATCCACAGCCCGCATGAGGTTGTCGACCATGCGGAAAATGGCTTCGGTGTTTACCGACATCACTCCGAGTTCGTCTTCGGGATCGATGTTGTGACGGCGGGCCAGGACGTGGCGGGTTTTGGTCTGGATGTCCTTGACCATGACACCCTTTTTCGCAGTGATGCCCAGCAGGTCGACCCTTTTACCCCTGCCGTACAGCGCCCTGAACAGGCTGAGCGGGATCGATACGGTCTGGTCGGCACTGGCGCCTATCGACATGTCGCCGGCATTTATGTCCATGCCTATGACGAGGTAACTGACGCCGTCCACTTCGATGCGCTGTCCGCAGGGGTCTCCGCCTTCGGGGAAGAGGTTCTCATAGACGCGCTTTCCGATGACGCATACCTTGCTGCTGTTGTATTCGTCGAAGGCGTTGAGCCCGCGGCCGTATTTGATTTTCGGCGTTTCAATCTGGTAATACTCGTAGGTCAGGCCCTTGACCGAGGCGGAGGAATAGCTCTTGTCGCCCCTCACGACCTTGGTCTGCCAGGTAAGGCAGATGGGGGAGATGCTCGCCAGTCCCGGAACCTGCGTCTTGATCGCCTCTATGTCGTCGGTGTCCATGGTCCAGGTGCGGCCTTTCTGGAAGCCCGCATAGGGCTTGGAGGTCTGGCCGGGGATGAACAGCGCCGCATTGGTGGCGAAGCCTTCGAAATTGCGGGAGAGTATCTCCTTCAGGCCAGTCGAGCCTCCGCTCAGGGCAAGCAGCATGAAGATGCCCCAGAACACGCCGAAACCTGTGAGGACGGTGCGGCTCTTGTTGCGGGTGAGGGTGTCCAGCAGCTCCCTGTAGTAATCTATGTCAAGCCACTTGCTACTCATCTCTCAATGCTTCTATGGGTTTGACTCTGGATGCCTTCCAGGCGGGGATGAGCCCGGCAAGGGTGCCTGCTGCTATGATGAGGATGGTGGCGCCTGCCGCCACTCCCAGCCCTACGGTGGGATCCTTGAAGATGTAAAGGTACATGTGGCCCTCCTCGTTGATGCCGACGTCAAGGGGATTGCTGGCTATGGTGGCGTTCATTACCTGGCAGGCTATGAGCCCGAGGAGCATGCCTATATAGCCGAAGAAGGCCGTAATCGTGACGCTTTCCCCGAGTATCAGCTTGAGGATGCTCCATGGCCTGGCGCCTATGGCCTTGCGGATTCCGAATTCGTGGGTACGTTCCTTGACGCTGATGAGCATGATGTTGCTCACGCCCACGATGCCGCTCACCAGGGTGAAGATACCCAGTATCCAGAGGGCCACGTTGATGATGTTCATGGCCTTGTTGGTCTGCAAGTCCTGGGTAAAGCGGTTCCATATATAAGCCACCCGCGTATCGTCGGGAGAGGCGTAGTGGAGGCGCGCGATCGCTTCCTTGAGGCGGGCCTCGAACTGCTCGTTCTCCTTAATACTGCTGAGCCCGTGGAAAGTGAATACTATCCCGTCCACCCTGTCGCTTCCGCCGCGCAGCATCTTCACCACCTCGAACGGAGCGTAGCAGTAGTTGGAGCTGCTCATCTCGTCGGTGTGGATAATGCCTATCACTTTGAATGCCAAGCCGTTGATATTGACGTAGCTGCCCATTATGCGACGGTAATTCTCCTTGTCGTCGAGGAGGTTCTTCGCCAGCCTCGAGTTGATTACCACGACCTTTGCGAAATCGCGTTCATCGTTGGAATTGATGAACCTGCCCGATTCCAGCTTGATCTTTTCGATGTCCTTGAATTCGGCGGTGGCGCCCCGGACGTTGGCACTGACGTGCTGCGCCCCCAGGACGATGGTGGAAGAGATGGAAATCTCGGGACTCACTATGTCGATGACGTCGCTGAATTCGGGGCTTTTGAGCAGGGCCACGTCCTTGCTGTCGAAACTGATCCACGTGCCCTCCTTCATGCCCTTGTATGGCTTGGAAAGCCGCCCGGGCCATATCTCCATCGAGTTGGTCTCCACTTCGAAGCGGTTGTTCATGAAGGCGTTCAGAAGGCCGTTGCCCGCACCCAGCAGGGCGATCAGCATGAAAATGCCCCAGGATACGGCGAAGCCGGTGAGGCTCGTCCGCAACTTGTTGTGGCTCAGGGTTGCCCATATTTCACTGAGGGTGTCGAACATGCTGTCTTCCTATTTGATGGTGCTGCCGTCTCCGAATCGGGAGGCGTCGTGCCTGCTGTTCTCTTCGATGGAGCCTATGACTCCGTCTTTGATATGTATGATCTTGTCGGCGGCGTTGGCCACTCCGCTTTCGTGGGTAACCACGATTATGGTCATCTTTTCCTCGCGGTTAAGCTTGCCCAGCAGGTCCATTATCTCGACACTCGTCCTGGAGTCGAGGGCGCCCGTGGGCTCGTCGGCAAGGATGATGTCGGGATGGGTTACCAGCGCCCTGGCGATGGCAACCCTCTGCTTCTGGCCGCCGGACATCTCGTTGGGGAAGTGGGAAGCCCAGTCGGTAAGGCCCATCCTTTCGAGGTATTCCATGGCCAGCTCGCGGCGTTTGTGCCTGCCGATGCCCTGGTAGAAGAGGGGGAGTTCCACGTTCTCGACGGCGGTCTTGAAACCTATCAGGTTGTAAGACTGGAAGATGAAGCCTATCATGCGGTTGCGGTAATCGGCTCCGGTCTTTTCGCTGAGGTTCTTGATGAGTTTGCCGTCGATACGGTATTCGCCGGTGTCATAGCTGTCCAGGATGCCCAGAATGTTCAGAAGGGTGCTCTTTCCGGAACCGGAAGCACCCATTATCGATACGAACTCTCCTTTTTCTATATTAAGGTTGATGCCTTTGAGGACATGCAGCGGCTGTGCGCCGAAGTAGGTCTTGTTGACATCTTTCAATTCTATCAGAGCCATGAATATACTGTGTTAGTTCATTAGTACACTGCAAAGGTATACAATAATTTTGATTTCGCAAATTATAATTCAATTAATTTGCCAAATCTGTAAAAAAGACGAAAAAAACGGGGAATTGTTAAGCCGTCAGAGAATATTCATGGACTGCTCGCGAATCTTTTCCAGTTCGTCCTTCATGAGGACCACGGCTTTCTGGA
This sequence comes from Bacteroidales bacterium, assembly GCA_017551405.1. Classification (GTDB taxonomy): domain Bacteria; phylum Bacteroidota; class Bacteroidia; order Bacteroidales; family UBA932; genus Cryptobacteroides. The sequence continues at coordinate 2,576 of JAFZLP010000064.1, read as the reverse complement.
TATCGGAGTTGCTTGCCTTCGAGCCGGTGGTGTTGATTTCGCGCCCCATTTCCTGAATGATGAAGCCGAGCTTCTTGCCGGGGCAGGGGTCGGAGTCGATGGTGTCGAGGAAATACCTGCAGTGCTGGCGGAGGCGCACCTTCTCTTCGTTTATGTCCAGCTTCTGCAGATAGAACACCATCTCCTGCTCGAAGCGTTCCGGGTCGAGCTTGATGCGGGCCTCTTCCGCGGCCTTGAGGATATTCTCCTTGACGAGGGCGAGCCTTTCGGCCTCGTGGGATTCGACTTCGTTTTCAAGGTCCAGGATGGTCCGGACGCGGGTGGTGACGTCTTTATACAGCGCGGCGCCCTCCTTGATGCGGTAGTCGTTCAGGTTGGCGAGGGCGGTGTCGAAGGCGGCATCGACCAGCGGCCAGTTCTCTTCATTTATGATTTCGGCCTTGCCGGTGTCGAGGACATCCGGAAAACGGAGGATCGAAGAAAGCAGCACGGCGCGTGCGCGGGAGTCCATGGCGGCATCGGGGACGAGCCCGACGGTCTGGTCGAGATATGCCTTGGCCGCAGCGGCGTTGATGCTGCGGACATTTTCCGCAGCAGCGGCCTCGAAACTGATGAATACGTCGATGGTGCCGCGCACCAGCGAATCCGCTATTTTCTGCCGGACAGGCAGGTCCTTGTCCTTGGGGAGGAGAGGGCTTTTGATGTTGATGTCGGCGCTCTTGGAGTTGAGCGAACGGATTTCTATTGTGAGCCGGCCGGAGGGAAGCGACACTTCCGCCTTGCCATATCCCGTCATCGATTTAATCATGATACAAATTTAAGAAATCTTTTACACTTTCCGCGGAAATAGTTAAATTTGCCTTTCAATAAACAGACCTGTATGGAAGACGAAAAGAAGAACCTGAATTTCCTGGAAGAGATAATTGAGTCCGACCTCGCGAGCGGCAAGGTCGACTCCATCCTTACCCGCTTTCCTCCCGAACCGAACGGATACCTGCACCTCGGGCACGCCAAGAGCCTCTGCATCAACTTCGGTCTCGCCAAGAAGTACGGCGGCAAGACCAATCTGCGCTACGACGACACCAATCCCACCAAGGAGGATACCGAGTACGTGGACGCCATCAAGGAGGATATCACCTGGCTCGGCTTCAAGTGGGAGAAGGAACTCTACGCTTCCGACTACTTCGACCAGCTGTATGAATGGGCGGAGCAGATGATCCTCAAGGGGCAGGCCTATGTCGACGACCAGAGCCAGGAAGAGATTTCCGAAGGCCGCGGCACCGTTGAGACTCCCGGAAAGGAAAGCCCTTACAGGAACCGCACCCCCGAAGAGAACCTCAGGATCTTCCGCGAGATGCGCGACGGCAAATACCCCGACGGGGCCAAGGTCCTCCGCGCAAAAATAGACATGGCGTCGCCGAACATGATGTTCCGCGATCCCATAATGTACCGAATCAAGCACGCCTCCCATCATCGCACCGGTGACAAGTGGTGCATCTATCCGATGTACGACTTCACCCACGGCCAGAGCGACTCCATAGAGCATATCACCCACAGCATCTGCACGCTCGAGTTCGACGTGCACAGGCCGCTGTACGACTGGTACATCAAAACGCTGGACATCTATCCCAGCCACCAGTACGAGTTCGCCCGCCTCAATCTCACCTATACCCTCATGAGCAAGCGCAAGCTTCTGGAGCTGGTGCAGAAGGGGATTGTGAGCGGCTGGGACGACCCGCGCATGCCCACCCTCTGCGGTGTAAGGCGCCGCGGCTACACCCCCGAGGCCATCAAGATGTTCTGCGAGAAGATAGGCGTGAGCAAGCGCGACCAGCTCATGGACATCCAGCTGCTGGAGTGGTGCGTGCGTCAGGACCTCAATGAGCGTTCCAACCGCTACATGGTGGTGCAGGATCCCGTAAAGCTCACCCTCACAAACTGGCCGGAAGGCAAGGTGGAATGGTTCGACTGCCCGCTTAACCCTGCCGAACCGGAAGGTGCCACCCGCAAGGTGCCGTTCACGGGCAAGCTGCTCATCGACCGCGCCGACTTCATGGAAGACGCCCCTCACAAGTTCTTCAGGCTCAAGCCCGATGGCGAGGTGCGCCTCAAATATACCTATATCATCAAGTGTAACGAAGTTGTTAAAAACGCTGCAGGAGAGGTGGTTGAGCTTAAATGCACCTACGATCCCTCCACCCGTCCCGGCTCAGGCGAATGGCGCAGCGTAAAGGGCACGATACACTGGGTGAGCGAGGAGCATGCAAAGAAAATCACGCTCCGCAACTACGACCGCCTGTTCACCCTTTCCGACATGAGCCAGGTTCCCGAAGACAAGGACTACAAGGACTTCCTGAATCCCGATTCCCTTACTCTCGGAACGGGTTACGCCGAACCTGCGCTTGCCGATGACGCCAGCGGTATCGCAGTGCAGTTCGAACGCACCGGCTATTACGTGAAGGATTCCGACAGCACGCCTGAGGAACTCGTCTTCAACAAGACCGTCTCGCTGAAGGATTCCTACAAACCGGAATAGAAAGGCTTTAAACTACAGCAGCTCGAGCAGTTTCGCACGG
>JAFZLP010000063.1 GCA_017551405.1 Bacteroidales bacterium | reverse complement strand
GTGGCCGACCTCGGCAACGACTGCATCTGGCGCCTGAGGGCGGATGCCGACGGCCTTGCCGGTCCGGAGCTTGCCTGGCAGGGCGGGGAAGGGCTCGGACCGCGGCATCTGGTGTTCGACGCGGCAGGCGCCCATGCTTATCTGATTTGTGAACTCAGCGACTCGCTGGTGTGCTTCAATTATGGCAATGACGGCAGCCTGGAGCCTTTCCAGACCCTGCTGGCTTATGACGGCGACGGGCACGGCAGCGCGGATATCCACATTTCGGCGGACGGTCGCTTCCTGTATACTTCCCACAGGCTCAAAGGGGACGGCGTCTCCGTCTTCCGCATCCTTCCCGAAGGGGGAGTGGAGCGCGCCGGCTTCCTGCCTACCGGGAGCCATCCCCGCAACTTCGCGCTCAGTCCGAACGGAAAGTGGCTGCTGGTGGCCTGCAGGGATGCCGACGCAATCGAGGTTTATCCGCTCAAAAACGGCATTCCCGGCACGGCTCCCCGCCTGATACAGATCTCGAAGCCCGTCTGTATAGAGTTCCTGTAACGGTTAACGCAGCATCTCGTAGTTGCAGAACAGCAGGTTGCCCCCACTGTCGCGCAGGTGCATGCCGTTTCCGAGGCAGTGCTTCCAGACCTTGCATTCGGCGCACTTGCCCGTCCGCATCCAGGAATGGTCGCGGTACTTCTCGAAACGGTTCTCCCACACGTCCATGAAATCGTCGCGGTAGATATTGCCCTGGACGTAGTCTGAACGGATGCTGGTGCAGGCCGAAATGGAGCCGTCCACCATTACCGAACCCACGAAAATGCCCGCCTGGCAGAAGAAGAAATGGTCGCGCACGTCGCCTTCGTAGTTGCCCAGAAAGCCCTCGCAGCCGAAGCTGGCCTTGATGGCGCCTTCATGGTTCTTGGCGAATTCTTTCCGGCATGTCCTGATGAATTCCATGAGGCCGGTGTACTGCTCTTTGGTGAGCCTCAGTTCGGGATCTTCGGCGGCCCGGCCCACAGGGAAGACCGAGAACAGGCGCCATTCCTTCACCCCGCAGTCGATGAGGAAACGTTTGATTTCCGGCAGCTGGCCGTAATTCCGCTGATTGACGCAGGTCACTACATCGAAGGCCGACAGCCTTGAAGCCGCCGCTGCCCGGATGGCGGTTTCAGCCCTTTTGAAACTGCCCTTCACCTGACGCATCCAGTCGTGAGTCTCTTCGAGGCCGTCCAGGCTTATGGTCATGGTATGAAGCCCCGCAGCAATGAGACGCTGGAGCTTTGCCGGGGTGAGGGCGTAGCCGTTGGTGACCATGCCGCTGGGGAAACCGCGCCTGTAGACATCGGCTATGCAGGCTTCAAGGTCGGGCCGCATGAGGGGCTCGCCGCCAGTGAAGATGATGAACACCTTGTGGGGATCGGTCTTGGCGGCGACGCTGTCGAGGACTTTCGCGAAGTCCCGGTAGGGCATGTCCTTGATGTCGGATACCGATTTGCAGTCGCTGCCGCAGTGCCTGCAGTGAAGATTGCAGCGGAGGGTGCATTCCCAGAAGAGCTGCTGCAGCGGATGCTCCCTGATGGCTTCTTCGCGAAGTTTTTCGCTTATGCGAAGGCCGAGCCTGCGCCTTATGTCCAAGCTTTCCATATCGCAAAAATAAAAAAAAGCCGCGAAAAATCGCGGCTTTACGGAGTGTGGGGCGTGGCAGATTCGGACTGCCGACCTCTTGCCTGTCAAGCAAGCGCTCTGAACCAGCTGAGCTAACGTCCCGAACGGGACTGCAAATATAGTAATTATTTGTGATTAACAAAATAAAAAACAACCTGCACCGGCCGGCACAGGTTGTTTTATAAAAGGGACGTGCTCCGCTAGGAAACGTCGGCGCGGGCCATGGAATCCTTGTAGTACTTCTGGAAGGTGAAGACATCTTCCTTGTAAGGATTGATGTGGCGCTTGCTGGCGATGGCGATGATCCAGCAGAGAGCGGCGATGTTCACTACGAGGGCGAGTGCGCTGATGACAATCATCATGGTGGGGTTGGCAGCCACCACTGAAGGATCGACGGTGGTGCCGACGATCTCGGGAGTCACGGTAGAGCTGGTGATGCCGGCAACTTCGTAGAGCTTGCTGACGGTTTCAGCGCCCTGGGGATAGAGCACGGGCAGGGTAGCCCAGCTGAACCACTGCTTGCCGTCCATGAAGGTCTCCTGGAAGAGCGGGAATACCTGGGCGAACATGCACCAGATGGCGAGGGTGTTGGCGCGGTTCTGGATCCAGCCGCCGCGGTTCCAGAGGAGAGCGGCCACGGTAGGAGCAAGAAGCAGTGCAACGCCGCAGTACCAGCTGTGGGTGGGCAGGCAGTTGTAGGTGTAGGCGAAGTTCCAGATGTCGTAGACAAGGATGTAAACCCAGGTCATGTCGGCCCAGATCATGTCCTTCTTGTCCTTGGAGGGATAGACCTTCCACCATGCGGTCATACAGAAGATGTTGAGCAGACCGGCCACGCCGTTCATCACGTTGTGCCAGCCGCCGTACTGCCATACGCCTTCGGCGGTGAGCCACCACTTGTTCCAGCCGTTGATTGCGGATTCAAAGTCGGATGCGCAGGCGATGAGGATGTTGATGGCGACGATGATGAACGGGAAGGGCTTGAACCATTCCTTGGCGCCTATGCCCCATTTGTACTTGATCATCATGAAGCCGATACACCCGGCGGTAGCCGCATAGAGCTTGGCATAGTGGAACCAGCCTGCCATGTAGACGTGGGTCTGGTTTCTCAGGGCCCACTCGGCGCCGCTGCGGACACCGATCCAGATGGCGATGAAGTATGCGGTGAGAGCCAGGGGAATGGCCAGGAACGTGATGATGCCGCCGAATTTGGTGCGGCGTGCAAATTCATTGAACAGAATCAGGCCCAGAAGGACCGCGAGCATCATTCCCCACTGAGAAAGGGCATTAGCCCCATAAACTTGGAAAAACATAAATGATTAACGGTTTAAGTTAGTTATGATGTTAATTGGTTATGCGTGTCGAACAACAAATATAAAACAATTCCCCGAGATAACAAGTCTATTAATTTCGTATCTTTGTGCCACCATGTACAATCCCAAGTCACAGCACGCCGACGAATTCATCGACAATGCGGAAGTGCTCGCCAGCCTTGAAGAAGCTTCAAGGGAAAGCGGCAACCGCGAAAGAGTTCTTCAGATCCTCGAAAAAGCAGCCCTCATGAAGGGCCTTACCCATAGGGAAGCGGCAATCCTGATGGACTGCAACGACCCCGAACTGGAAGAAAAGATCTACAGCCTCGCGAAACAGATCAAGCACCGTTTCTACGGCAACCGCATAGTGCTCTTTGCACCCCTTTATCTGTCCAACTACTGCATCAACGGCTGCGTCTACTGCCCGTATCACGCAAAGAACCGCACCATCCCGCGCCGCAAGCTGAGCCAGAAGGAAATTGAGGAGGAAGTGCGCGCGCTCATCCGCATAGGGCACAAGAGGCTCGCGGTGGAAGCCGGTGAACACCCGGTGCAGAATCCCCTCGAGTACATCCTGGATTCCATCAAGACCATCTACTCGGTACGCGAGGGAGGCAATTCCATCCGCCGTGTGAACGTCAACATCGCCGCCACGGACGTGGAGTCCTATCGCAAGCTCAAGGCAGCCGGCATAGGCACCTATATCCTGTTCCAGGAAACATACAACCGCAAGCAGTACGAAAAGCTCCACCCGACCGGCCCGAAGAGCAATTATGAATGGCACACCGAGGCCATGGACAGGGCCCAGGAAGGCGGCTGCGATGATGTCGGCATAGGCGTCCTCTTCGGCCTTGAAAGCTACCGCTACGAGCTGGTCGGCCTGCTCATGCATGCCGAGCATCTGGAAGCCCGCTTCGGAGTCGGTCCGCACACCATCAGCGTGCCCCGAATCTGCCCTGCCGACGATGTCTCGCCCGAGGATTTTCCGGATTCCCTGCCCGACAACATCTTCCGCAAGCTGGTGGCCGTGCTGCGCGTAGCCGTTCCTTACACCGGCATGATCATTTCCACCCGCGAGAGCGCCCGCATGAGGGCACAGCTGCTGGACTGCGGCATCTCCCAGATAAGCGGCGGTTCCCGCACCAGCGTGGGCGGCTACACCACCGAGGAGCGCCACGACGAAACCGCCCAGTTCGACGTGTCCGACACCCGTCCCCTGGACGAGGTGGTCCGCTGGCTCCTGGAACTCGACCATATCCCCAGCTTCTGCACCGCATGCTACCGCGAGGGCCGCACCGGAGACCGTTTCATGAGTCTCTGCAAGAGCGGCAAGATCAGCATGTGCTGCACTCCCAACGCCATCATGACGCTCAAGGAATACCTGATGGACTACGCTTCTCCCGCAACCAGGGCGAGCGGCGAGGCGCTCATCGCAAAGAGCATCCTCGATATCCCCGAAGGGCACGTGCGTGACCTCACGCTCAAGCGCCTGGAGGCAATAGAGAAAGGGGAGCGGGACTTCAGGTTCTAGATGGAAAGGCTCCACATAGCGTTCTTCGGTCCGGTAAACTCCGGCAAATCCACTCTGGTCAACGCCATAGCGGGGCAGGAGGTGTCCCTGGTAAGCGACATCCCCGGCACCACCACCGATCCGGTCCGGAAGGCGGTCGAGCTGCCCGGGCTGGGCGCATGTGTGCTCATCGACACAGCCGGCCTGGACGATGCCAGTGAACTCGGCCCCGAACGGGAACGCCGCACCCGCGCCATCCTCGACGAGGCCGACATCGTGGTGATGGTGTGTCCCGCGGGCACTGCGGAATGCAAATCCGCCGCGCTGCTGGAAAAAGCCGATATTCCCATCGTGCAGTACCACAGGGGAGAGCCGGTGCCCGAGCTGCTGCAGAAGATTGCGGCAGCCCTTCCCAAAGAAGAGGAACGCTTCCTGACCGGAAAGCTGGTAATGGCGGGGGACTGCGTCCTGCTGGTCATGCCTCAGGACTCGGAGGCCCCGAAAGGCCGCCTGATACTGCCGCAGGTGCAGGTTATCAGGGAACTGCTCGACCGCGGCTGCAATCCCATTTGCTGCACCCCCGATTCGCTTCAGTCTGCGCTCCGGCACGCAACGCCGGATCTGGTAATAACTGATTCTCAGGTCTTTGCGGCTGTAAACGCCGCGATTCCGCCGGAGATGCCCCTCACCTCGTTCTCCATCCTCCTGGCTGCCGGGAAGGGCGATGTGAGCACCTATCTCGAAGGCGCCACGGCCATCGGCCGCCTGGCCCCGGGGAGCCGTGTCCTGATAGCCGAGGCCTGCACCCATGTTCCGAACACGGAAGACATCGGCCGCGTGAAGATACCGGCGCTGCTCCGGAAAAAGGTCGGGGGAGATTTGCAGGTCGATATAGCGGCTGGAAACGATTTCCCCGAAGACCTGTCGCCTTACAGCCTTGTCATTCAGTGCGGTGGCTGCGTGGCTACCGAGCGGATGATCCGTTCGCGGATCCGCAAGTCGGTGCAGGCGGGTGTGCCCATCACGAACTATGGAATAGCCCTCGCCGCCCTCACCGGTATCTTATCCAGAATTGTAATACCGTAGGAGGGAGTATAGGTATCCGTGGAACTCCGCTTCGCTCCGGCCCCTCCCACAACCTCCTGCGTCATTTGCTACGCAAATAACTTGTATCTTGCGGGCCCCTCCCCCTGCCCGTGTCCGGGGGTGGACACGTCCCCGAACACCTATACTCCCTCCTACAATGTGAATACCTTAACTAACTACCGATATTTTCGTGGATCAGCTCCTTGAGGCTGGCCGTAATCTCATAGTTGTTAAGGTTCATCCCCTCGAATACTTCTTTGACGTCGGCTGTTGACAGCTCGAAGGTGCCATCGTCCGTTATGTAGCGGATAATGAAATTGATGTCCTGATACTGGCAGATGAATGATGCGAAGCAGCCCGACAGGTCGCCCTTGGGCTGCAGGTCTATGTGCGAACGCTGGTAGGAGGCGTAGATCTCGGTTCCGACGCCCACCTTTGACTTCAGGTAGAACTTGCCGTTGCACATCTGGGAATGGAACTTGAGGAGCGCGATGCCCATCCCTATCTTGCGCTCCTTGCGGCAGGAATAGAAGCGGTCATTGATCGCTTCGATCATGTCCTCCGGCATGCCGCAGCCGTTGTCGATTATCTTGATGGAAAGGAGGTCGCGCGCGGCGCTGTCCTCCATTTCGATGGTTATCTCGGTCGCACCCGCACGTATGGAGTTGTGGGTGATGTCAATTATATGAAGATCAAGACTTTTCATGCTACAGAATCACTGGTTCCCCCTGCCGTAGGGCATCTTTGAAATTGTCGAAACTGAAAGAAGGCATCTCCAGGACGCTGTTGATCTTGCCGATGTCGTCGACAAAATGGGCGTCGCTGCTCTGGATGAAATTGAAGTCGCTGAACCAGGGGCAGTTCTCGAGGAACTTGTAACCGTCCCTTTTGCAGTAATAGCTGAGTTCGAGGGCGTGGAATTTGAGCCCCGAGGGGATGAAACCCAGCTGCGAACTGATGCTGAAAGTGGGGCGGTCTACGTGGGCCGGGATGAAGATGCCGCCCATCTCGTAGACTTTCTGCTGGAGCTCCAGCATGGG
>JAFZLP010000062.1 GCA_017551405.1 Bacteroidales bacterium | reverse complement strand
TACGCATCGGCCAACCAGCCTTTCCCGCTCCCCGGTGGCGACCAGCTCATCCTCACCACTGGCTGCGACGTTGCCCGCACCGGCGAGCAGTTCTGCGATGACCCCATCGTCCCGGACGTAGTAACTGAAACCCCGCTGGAGAATGCTTTGGAATGGATTGTTAATCAGTAGAGAAATATTAAGTATCAAAAATGAAAAAGATATCGATGATTCTGGCGGCGGTATTCGCCGCGCTTGCCTTTTCGGGCTGCTCGGTAGAGCAGAAGGAAATGTATACCCTGGAGAACGCTTCGGGGATGAAGGTGGTCGTGACGCCTTTCGGCGCACGCATCGTATCCGTGTTCGTGCCCGACAGGGACGGCAACATGCAGGATGTGGTGCTGGGTTTCGACGGCGAAATCAGCTACCATCCCGAATATAACCTCACCGACTTCGGGGCGACCATCGGGCGCTATGCCAACCGCATCGGCGGCGGTCATCTGGAAATCGACGGAAAGGAGTACCAGCTGCCGCAGAACAACTTCGGCCACTGCCTCCACGGCGGCCCCACGGGCTGGCAGTATCAGCCCTACACGGTCGAGAAGGTCACCAAAAACAGCATCAGGCTGCGCATAGACTCGCCCGACGGCGACAACAACTTCCCCGGCAACGTCACCGCCCGTGTCACCTATACCCTCACGCCGAAGAACGCCATCGACATTAAGTATGAGGCGGTTACCGACGCTCCTACGGTCATAAACATGACCAACCACTCCTACTTCAACCTGAACGGCAACCCGGAAATGACCGTCGAAAACTGCATCCTCACCATCAACGCCGACTGCTTCACCCCGGTTGATTCCACCTTCATGACAACGGGTGAAATCCTTCCTGTCGAGGGCACCCCGATGGACTTCCGCGCCGGCGTGGAGATTGGAAAGGACATCAATAGCTTTGATTTCGAGCAGATCCGGAACGGTCGCGGCTTCGACCACAACTGGTGCCTCAACACCTACAGGGACGGCAAGGGCGACGACAGCGTAGTCGCAGCCAGCGTCTACAGTCCGCTCACCGGCATCAATATGGACGTGTATACCGACGAGCCCGGCATCCAGGTGTATTCCGGCAACTTCCTCGACGGAACGGTCATCGGCAAGAAGGGCATAGTTTACGGCAAGCACGCCGCCATCTGCCTCGAGACCCAGAAGTATCCCGACACCCCCAACAAGCCGGAGTGGCCGTCAGCCCTCCTTCGCCCCGGCGAGAAGTACACCAGCCACACCGTTTACGCTTTCAGCGTCAGATAGCGAGGGATTTCACCACCACCTTGCCGATTTTTACAGGAAGGACGAAGCGGACTTTGCCGCCTTCGGCCTTCTTGTCTTTTTCCATAGCCTTGAGGAGTTCGCTCTCGGGGCAGGGAAGCTGGGTGGGAAGGCCGCAGGATTCGAAGTCGGCCTTGAGTTTGGCGGCGAGGCCCTTTTCAGCAAGGCCGAGCTCTTCGGAGCGCCGTGCCGCCTGGATTATGCCTATCGCAACCGCCTCTCCGTGAGAGAATTGCCTGCCTTCCGGGGCGGCGGTGTTCTGCCACCACTCGATGGCGTGCCCCCAGGTGTGTCCGAGGTTGAGTTTGCGCCTTTCGCCCTTTTCGAGCGGATCCTTGTCCACGATGTCCTGCTTTACGCTTGAGGCATCCTGGATGAGTGCGGAGAGCTCCGTGAGCCCTTCCGCCGTGCAGGCCGGGTTGACGCCGCCGCGGGCATATTCACCGACCAGGCGGACCGTCCTTTCATAGCCTCCGTTCACGTTTTTGATAATGAAGGTCTTGAGCATTTCCGCCACGCCTGAAAGGAATTCGCGGCGGGGCAGCGACCTGAGCACGTCGGGGAAGATATAGGTGAATTCGGGCTGCCTGAAGCTGCCCAGGATGTTCTTGTACGAGTCGAGGTTGACCCCGGTCTTGCCTCCGATGGAGGCGTCTACCTGCGCCAGCAGCGTAGTGGGGATATTGGCGTAGTCTATGCCCCTTTTGTAGATGGAGGCGGCGAAGCCGGCCATGTCGGTGGTGATGCCGCCGCCCGCGGCCAGCACCAGTGCGCCCCTGTCCGCGCCCTGTTCCAGCAGCCAGCGGCAGATGCCGAGCACGCTGTCCATGGTTTTCAGCTCCTCTGAAGTGTCTATTGCGAGGAGGGGATAGTCGCCGAGGAAGCGGGCGAACCCTTCCACGTTGCGGTCGCACACTATGAAAATCTGCTTGTGTGCCGCCAAAGCCTCTTGGATGGTCATAACGAGCAAAATTAATATTTTTTTGTATATCTTTGCAGTCCTGTAGCCCCGGTGGCGGAATTGGTAGACGCGCTGGACTCAAAATCCTGTGTCTGATGAAGACGTGCCGGTTCGAGCCCGGCCCGGGGCACCAATGATCTGTACGGTTATCCAGCGCAAGACTTACGGGGAGATTCTCTCTCTTCTCGACGATCCGTGGATAGAACTGGCGGAGATCCGCCTCGACCTTTGCTCCCTTTCCGACGAGGAAACGGAAACCCTTTTCTCCGATACCGACACCCCGCTGATCGCCACCTGCAGGATAGAGAATACCGGCGAGGAGGAGGCAGAAAGGCGGCTTTCACTGGCCGTCAGGGCCGGGGCCCGCTACGCCGACCTGGAACTGGAGGCGTCTTCCGCTTTTTCCAAGCGCTTCCGCGACCTCTGCCGCGAGTGCGGCACTGAGATCATCCGCTCATATCACAATTTCCAAGAGACCCCGCCGCTCGAGTTCCTGCAGCAGGTGCGGGCCCGCTGCTACCGCTACGGCGCCGAAATCGCCAAGATAGTCACTACCGCCTCCTCCGCTGAAGACTGCAAGGTCCTGGAGGAACTGTATGCCGCCGAAGGCGGGCCTCTGGTAGCGTTTGCAATGGGCGCCCAGGGCCGCCGGTCCCGTATCGACTGCCTTCGCCTGGGCGCGCCGTTCACCTACGCTTCGCTTTCCGAAGACCTCTCCACCGCAGCAGGGCAGTATACCTTCGAGGAGATGCACCGCAAGGTGTACGGCGGTTTCCGCGGCTTCTGGCGCGTCGGAGACATAACCGTGCCGGCCTCCAAGAGTTTCGCCCAGCGCGCCATCATCTGCGCCGCGCTCGCGAAGGGCCGCAGCCACCTGCACGGATACACTCCCTGCGAGGATTCCGAGAACGCCATCAGGGTTGCCCAGACGCTGGGCGCGAAAATCCGCCGCGACGGCACCACTCTTACCGTCGACGGCACCGGCGCCGCCAGGACTTCCCTGGACGAGCTGAACACCGGCGAAAGCGGCCTGCTTACCCGCCTCTGCATCCCGATAATGGCGGTGCTGAACGACCGTCCGCTCACCGTCACTGGTGAAAAAACCCTGCTGCAGCGTCCCCTGAAGGGGGTGCAGAGCATCATGGCTTCGTTCGGAGTGCCTGTCCGCAGCGAGAAGGTCCCCCTCGAAATCACCCCGCCGCTCATTCCCGGCAACGCCGAGATCTCCGGCCGGGACGGCTCGCAGCTCATCAGCGGCCTCATGGCCGCCCTGCCCCTGTGCGGGAAAAACTCCACCATCTACGTGTCCGAGCCCAAGAGCATCCCCTATATGTTCATCACCGAAGACGTGCTGGGCAAGTTCGGAGTGCGCATCAAGTCGGAGATGGAAGGGGACGAGAAGATGCTGGAAGAGCAGGACTGGAGCGGCTGCAGCCAGGTGAGTTTCTCCATCAGGGGAGGCCAGTCCTACAAGGCGGCCGACCTCGACATCGAAGGCGACTGGAGCGCCGGTGCGGTGTTCCTGGTGGCCGGAGCCATCTTCGGCAAGGCCGAGGTGTCCGGGCTCAACACCGACTCTCTTCAGGCCGACCTGGCAATAGCGGACATCCTGGTGCAGGCCGGTGCGGTGGTATCCGAACTGGACGGCTCAGTGTGCGTGAGCAAGGCTCCGCTGGAGAGCTTCGACGCCGACCTGGGCAACGCCCCCGACCTCTTCCCCATCTGCTCGGTGCTCGCCGCCTTCTGCGACGGCATCACCACCCTGAGGGGCGTGGGACGCCTGCACGACAAGGAAAGCGACCGCGCCGTGGCTATCCTGGAGATGCTGGCCCGCTTTGGAGTCAGGGCCCAGATAGTCGAGGATGAACTGCAGATAGAAGGGCGCAACCTGAGCTCCCGCATCGTCAGCGGCGACCTGCTCAAGGGCGGAAGCTTCACCACCCACCACGACCACCGCATGGCCATGGCGCTCAAGATAGCGTCGATGGGAGCCGATTCGCCCGTGGTGCTTGACGACGCCGCCTGCGTGGCCAAGTCTTTCCCCGGATTCTGGGAGTTATTTGATTATTGAGAAATAGCCCTGCTTGCGCGGCCTGGGTGCGGGCGCTTCGTGCGCGATGTAACCCAGCGCCATGCTGCCCACCCCTTTGTAGCCTTCCGGTACTCCGAGTGAGGCGCGCAGATTACGGGCCTCGTCATTCACTTCGAACATCTCGTCGCAACGGTTGATCCAGCAGGCGCCCAGGCCGGCGCTGTGGGCGGCGAGAAGCATGTTGCCTATGACCAGCGACCCGTCTTTCACGCAGTTGGGATTGTCGGCTTTGGAGAATACCAGCACTATTGTGGGGGCGCCGTAGTAGGGGTCGGCGTCTGCCTGTCCCATGACGGCGGCATTGAAATGCCTGAGCCTGGCGCAGATTTCGGGGTTCTGGACGGCGAAGATGAGGGGATCCTGGGTGCCATGGCCGGTAGGGGCCCATGTGCCGGCCTCAAGGACGGCTGCAAGTTCTTCATCTGTAATCTGTTCGCTCTTGAAGCGGCGGATGCTGCGGCGCTCGCGTATGGCTTTCAGTACTTCGTTGTCCATGGGAAATAGTGCTTGTCTTTCGCAAAAATAGCAAAAATTAGTATCTTCGCTGCATGGACAGTTTCGGACAGTTTTTCAAGGTTACCGTTTTCGGCGAGTCGCACGGACCGGCGATAGGCGTCACTCTGGACGGAGTTCCCGAAAACATAGAACTTTACGAAGAGGACTTCGAGGAAGATATAGCCAGGAGGGCCCCCGGGCGCAAGGGAACCACCGCGCGCAAGGAGGCCGACAGGGCCAGGATCCTCAGCGGTGTCTATAATGGTTATACCACCGGCGCGCCCCTCACCATCATATTCTGGAATTCCAACGTGGAGGGCAGGGATTATCTTCAGTTCGACGATATCCCGCGCCCCGGCCACGCCGACCTGGTGGCAAATCTCAAATACAATTTTGCGAACGATCCCCGCGGCGGAGGGCATTTCAGCGGCCGACTCACCCTTCCCATCGTGGCTGCCGGCGTGGTCGCCAAGAAAATCCTCGCCTCCCAGTTCAATCCCGAGCCGCTTCCCGAGGGAGGCCCAGAATCCGCCTACGCGCTTGGCGAAAAAGAGGGTATAGACTTCTCGAAGCTGCCTCAGGCCCGTATGCAGGCCGCGGAAGAGCAGATTGAGCGGAGGGATGTCACCATCCATGCCGAGCTGCTTGAAATCGGCGGCGAACGCGACAGTTCCAAATGGGACGAGCTGCTCGACAAAACCGCCAAAGAGGGCGACTCCCTGGGCGGCATCATCGAATGCCGTGTAGAGGGGCTTCCTATAGGGTTCGGCGAGCCGTTCTGGGACAGCATGGAATCGCTCCTTTCGCATGCCATGTTCAGCATCCCCGGAATCCGCGGGATAGAGTTCGGCGACGGGTTCGCCGCTGCGCGCATGCGCGGTTCCGAGCACAACGACCCCTGGGGGCCGGAAGGTCCGCGCAAGAACGGGGCCGGAGGCATCAACGGCGGGCTTTCCAACGGCGGCCCCATCATCTTCAGGGTGGCTGTAAAGCCCACGTCCAGCATCGCTGCGCCGCAGAAGACCTGGAACTTCGCCAAGAAGAAAGAGGATATCCTGCAGATCACCGGCCGTCACGACGTGTGCTTCGCGCTCCGCACTCCGGTGGTGGTCGAAGCCATGACCGCTATCGTCCTGGCGGACTTGCTTTAAAAATATAATTTGTATCTTTGCAGACTGTTGTCACGCAAAGGTATGGACGAGCATCAACTTCTTAAGGACATAGCTGCAAAGGAATACGGCGAAGGCTTTGTAACGGACATCCGGCAGGAGTTCATTCCCAAGGGGCTTAATGAAGACATAGTCAGGCTCATTTCCTCCAAAAAGGATGAGCCGGAGTGGCTGTTGGAGTTCCGTCTCGATTCGTTCCGCAAGTGGCAGAAGATGACTCCTCCCAGGTGGGGCCACCTCAGCCGCCTGCCCGAGATAGACTTCCAGGACATAATCTACTACGCCGCCCCGAAGCGCGACGAGGACGCCCCTACCGAGATAGATCCCGAACTCAAGAAGACATTCGATAAGCTCGGCATCCCGGTGGGCGAGCAGGAAGCCCTGGCCGGCGTGCGCGGCACCACCGCGGTCGACGCCGTGTTCGATTCCGTGTCGGTGAGCACCACCTTCCGCAAGACTCTCCTCGAAAAGGGCATAATATTCTGCAGCTTCGGCGAGGCCGTAAAGGAATATCCCGACCTGGTCCGGAAATATCTGGCCACGGTGGTTCCCAACGGCGACAATTTCTATGCGGCGCTCAACAGCGCGGTGTTCTCGGACGGATCCTTCTGCTACATCCCCAAAGGGGTGAAGTGCCCTATGGACCTCAGCAGCTACTTCCGCATCAACGCCGCAGGAACGGGGCAGTTCGAGCGCACCCTCATCGTGGCGGACGAAGGCTCCAGCCTGAGCTATATGGAGGGTTGCACCGCCCCCATGCGCGACGAGAACCAGCTGCACGCCGCAGTGGTGGAAATCATAGTGGAGAAAGATGCCGACGTCCGCTACAGCACCGTGCAGAACTGGTATCCGGGCGACAAGGACGGCCGCGGCGGAATCCTCAACCTGGTTACCAAGAGGGGCATCTGCAAGGAGGGCGCCCACCTGAGCTGGACCCAGGTCGAGACCGGTTCGGCCATAACATGGAAATACCCCTCGACCATCCTGCAGGGCGACAACAGCACGTCCGAGTTCTATTCGGTGGCCCTCACCAACAACTGGCAGCAGGCCGACACCGGCACCAAGATGATACACGTAGGCCGGAACACCCGCAGCCGCATCATTTCGAAGGGCATCTCCGCCGGTCACAGCGAGAACTCCTACCGGGGAATGGTGCGCATGCTCCCGACTGCTTCGAATTCCCGCAACTACAGCGAATGCGACAGCCTGCTCATCGGCGACAAGTGCGGCGCGCACACTTTCCCGTTCATCCGCAACCAGAATCCCACCGCGGTGGTGGAGCATGAGGCCACCACCTCCAAGATAAGCGACGACCAGCTCTTCTATTGCAACCAAAGGGGGCTCAGCCCCGAGGAGGCCGTAGGCCTGATCGTGAACGGATACGCCCGCGAGGTGCTGAGCCGCCTGCCAATGGAGTTTGCCGTGGAGGCGCAGAAGCTGCTCAGCGTTAACCTGGAAGGGGCTGTAGGATAATGGATAAAACACATAATTACACATATGAAACTACTGGAAATAAATGATTTGCATGCTGCGGTCGAAGGAAAGGAGATCCTGAAGGGCGTGAACCTTTCCATCGGGGAAGGAGAGGTGCATGCGGTAATGGGCCCGAACGGGGCTGGAAAGAGCACTCTCGGAGCCGTCCTCACAGGCAGGCCCGGTTATGTCGTAACCGGCGGAAGCATCACTTTCAAGGGTCGCAACTTACTGGAAATGAAGCCTGAAGAAAGGGCATGGGCCGGTATCTTCATGAGCTTCCAGTATCCCATCGAGATCCCCGGAGTGAGCATCACCTCGTTCATGAAAAGCGCGGTGAACGCCAGGCGCAAGGCCCTCGGCAAGGACGAGTACACCCCCGCCGAGTTCCTCAAGCTCATGAAGGAGAAGATGGCCTTCGTGAAGATGAAAGGCGAGTTTGCCAAGCGCGAGGTGAACGTCGGCTTCAGCGGCGGCGAGAAGAAGCGCAACGAGATTTTCCAGATGGCCATGCTCGACCCG
>JAFZLP010000061.1 GCA_017551405.1 Bacteroidales bacterium | reverse complement strand
GTCCATTTCAAAAGGCTGTCTACACTGTCGGTGGTCAGAAGCGCTCCGCCGATCAGGGAGAGATACAGGTCCGGAATAATGCGGGCGCGCATTTCAAGGTTTGCCACAGCCAACAGGGGCATCATCATGGCGGAATTATGCCAGCCGCAGAAGGGAATCTGCTGATCCAGATATCGGCCGCGCATCTCTCCGCCGACCAGATTGTAGAGGAAATAGTCGAGAGGCACTCTGTCCGCATCCTTGTTCCGGTTCTGGAAAACCAGGCGGGTGTCGAAGGTCGGGATAAAGTTGAACCAGGAAGACGACCCCATTACCTGGCGCCAGTTGGCGCTGAAGATATGGGCGCTGGTGCCGCTGTTCTGCTCGCCGATGGTCTCTTCGAAACGCCATCCACCCTCGTGGCCATGGGTCGGGAAATACTTGTCGTCCATGGAATAGAACCGCATGTCGGCATAGGCCGTAAACCACTTCGACCGCATTCCGCCGACAATATCCATGGACGCAACGCCGTTTGCGCTTTCGGACATGATGGAGCGAAGATGATAGAAACCGTAACGCGCACCGGCCATGAGGTTTACGTTGCGCATGCGGTGCGAAGCGAGGAACACGTCAATGTAGTTGTGCCCTATACCTGCGGTGGAATTGACGATGAATCCGTCGCTTTTGTTGAGGAGATGAACGCTCTTACCCTCAGTCTTCACCTCCGCGCTGATGCTCGGCATGTAAGGAAGAATCAGGGAATAGCGCAGCATGGCGCTCATGTTCTGGCCCATACGGCCCTCGAATTCGAGCCTGTTGCCGCGGAGACCGTAGAGATTGAGGCCGAGACCGACGGCGGCGGCCACAAGCTCCTCGTTATCGGCCCTCACGCCCATGCTCATACCGTGACGCGGGCCCGGCTCGCAATTCACCTCGAGACTGTATGCGTCAGTGCCGCCATTCAGGGCCCTGTAGGTTATTTTGCGGAAGGAACCCATGCCGTACAGCCTGTACAGCGATTCATCAACGTCCGCAGCCGTATAAGTGACATTTTCTTCGAGGTGCCCCTTGTACGTGAGATACATGGAGTCGCGACGGCTCATGCCGGGGATGATCACTTCATTGACCAGCATCGGGGTATTGCCTATGTACGTCGCCTGAGGATTCTTCCGGACAGTGCGCCTGCCCCTTGTCATCCGTGCGATGCGCTGAAGCTGGATATCCCGCATCAAAGCCGCCTCATAACCCTTCTGCAAAAGTACGCTGATTGCCTCTTTGTTGAATGACAGCATTCCGTAACCCTTGATGTCGGGAGTGATGTGCACGTCCGAGTCGATTATATTGGCATCGTAGGCCTGACGGCTCAGCATGTCGACAAGGCTGCCGAACATGTCGCCCAGATTGTTCACGTGAGTGTAATCGGCCGCACCCGCGGTGAGCGTGACGCCGATCACTATGTCCGCCCCCATGTTGCGGGCCAGGTCTACCGGGTAGTTGTTGCGGATGCCGCCGTCCACCAGCACCATGTCTTTGGTGCGGACCGGCAGGAAGAGGCCGGGAATGCTCATGGTGGAGCGCATGGCCGTGGCGATGTCGCCGCTTGTCCAGTTCTTGGCCTTGCCGCTCACAATATCCGCCGCCACGCAGAGGAACGGTATGGGCAGATCCATGAACGAAATGGAGTCGTGATAACCGACGCTCAGGCTGGCGATGAGGTTTTCCACATTTATGCCGCTGGTGAAGCCGGAAGGCAGGCTCTGCATGAACGTGCTGGGCACGGATGCGTCTGAAGCCTGCATGATGGCCTCTTCCATCTGCTCCTGCCTCCTTTTGCGATCCTCCCTGCCTGACGCACCGAACTCGAACGGGATCGTGGTCAGGAAGCGGGTGCGCCGCATTTTGGTCTGGTACGGGATATACTGCTCCGGGACGCGGTCCCTAAGGAGCATATTCCAGTCGGCGGTGGTGAAGAGAGTGTCGAGGAAATCAGATTTATATCCCAGGGCGTACACGCCGCCCACAAGGCCGCCGATACTGGTGCCCAGGATCATGTCTATGGGAATCTCTAGCTCTTCGAGCCTCTTCAGCACACCCACGTGGGCGGCGCCCTTTGCACCGCCTCCGCTCAGGACGACCGCCACAGTGGGACGGTTAAGCGTGCGGCGCACGTTGTCCATCCTCTTCCGCATCGCCAGGAAATAGAGGGAATCGGCCTCCGGATCCACGCTGGGAACCATGGCGCCGCCTCCCGCCTGAGCGAAGGCAAGGAACGGAAAGACAAACGCGACCAACAGGGAGAACAGGAATTTTTTCATGGCCCCTGAGTGCGGATTACTCGCCTATATTCTTGAAGGTGTAGGTGATGTCGTAATACTGGGACGGGAAGTCCTTTTCGTACTTTACAAGGACCAGCTTGGACTTGTCCGTACTGACAGACTTGACGGTGTAGGTCAGGACGTCGTCGATATACAGGTTGTCGTTGCTGTCCAGGCTCCAGCTGAAATATTTATTCTTGGCGTTCGTGGGATTGCTGTAGGTGGAGCCGTAATCGAAGGTTGTCATCTTGCCGGCACCGGCAATCTCGAAGTCATAGACGGTCTCGTATCCGGCATATTCCGGAGTGACGGTGTTGCCGCCATTATCGGTGCTGACAAGCTGCCAGACACCCACGATGCTGTTGTTATTCATGGAGGTGACGCCGTTCAGCATCTCCATGAGTTCGTTAAGCATTTCTTCGCTGCAAGAAGTCACAGCCATAGAGGTACCAAGCAGCGCGATTCCGAGCGATGCGATGGTTGCAAACAGACGGGATTTTTTCATAATTGCCTTATTTTTAGCAAAGATATCTTATTTATCCAATTATCACAACAATAAGCGCAATATTTGCTTTCTTTGCTATATTCGCGATATGAAACACTTCCTGACCACGGCTGTACTGATTTCCCTCTTCGCCTGCTCCTGCGGCCGGAGGGAGACCCCCGTCACGGAAGTGCCCAACTGGAAGAGGGCCGACGAAATATTAGCTGACCACCATCAGGAATGGAGCCGCGAATTCGAGTCGTTCGGCCTCGATGCCGCCTTCTGCGAGGCCCTGGTCTTCCCGGAGCTGATGCGCTATTCCCCCGCTTCGGACATGTTCGAAAGGGCCGCCAACAGCGCCCTGTACGTCCGCGGAGGCACCGCAGCCACCAATTTTTCCATCCTGTATTTCCAGATGAAGCCTTCTTTCGCTGAAGAGATGGAAGCGGCATGGATGGCAAGCCCCATAAAAGACAGCTTCGGCCTGTCCTTCCCCCTTGCAGACAGCGAATCAGCCCGTAAGGAAAGGATTGAAAGGCTGAGCGACGACATCTGGCAGTGCCGGTATCTGGGCATGTTCATCCTGCTGCTTTACGACAGGGAAAAGGCCCTGAAAGACCTCCCCGTGGAAGAGCAGCTGCGCCTGGCGGCCACGGCATACAACAACAAGTTCGACGCCGGCCTGGAAGAGCTGGACAGGCGCTCCGCCTTCAAGGGCTTCCGTTTCGGAGGCGCCGGCATTCCGCAGACGCGGGATTATTCC
>JAFZLP010000060.1 GCA_017551405.1 Bacteroidales bacterium | reverse complement strand
CTTGGTGATCATGGAGATTTCCTCGTCGGTAAGAGCGTAATTGCTTGTAATGGAGCGGTCTTCAAACTCGCCGGAGGTCTTGCCTATGGTGATTACGGCCACGTCGTTGGCATCTGCCAGCCCCAGCAGGTCGACGTCGTCGAGCGGCATCTCGGGGATGAGCTCGATGGGGAAGAAGGCCTTGAGGCCCTTCGGCGAGCCCTTGTCCTTCTTCTTGATGTATGCGCGGTAGGTCTTTTCCAGATCGGCGTCGATAGTGAAACCGGCGTTCTGCAGGCCCTGGATGAGGTCCACCACATAAGCGTGATGCACGTCGCCCGAGCCGGTTCCGCCGGCGATGAAGCTGTAGGAAGTGCGGCCGAAGACCGCGGCCTTGCAGCCGTTCAGCGGAAGCGTCATGTTGTTCTTGAGCAGCACCATGCCTTCGGTGGCGGCGGAGCGGGTAATTGCCGCATGCGCCTCGAGGTCCGGCTCGTTGTCGGCCTTGTAGCCGTTGAAGGCCGGGGTCCTGAGGATGTATTCCAGGATGCGCCTGACGTTGCGGTCAAGGTCTTTTATCGTAAGGGTGCCGTTTTCGAGGGCCTTGTTGAGGGCTTTCACCTGTTTCTTGTTGCCCGGCATCAGCAGGTCGTTGCCGGCCTTGAGCATGGCTACGGGGTCGGTCCCTCCGTACCAGTCGCTCATCACCATCCCGTCGAAGCCCCAGTCGCGGCGGAGCCTGTCTTCGAGAAGCCACTTGCTTTCCGATGCCATGGTGCCGTTGATACGGTTGTAGGAAGACATTACGGTCCAGGGCTTGCCTTCCTTGACGGCTATCTCGAAGGGCTTCAGGTAGATCTCTTCCATTGCCCTTTCGCTCACGCGCGCATCGTTGCCGGTGCGGTTGGTCTCCTGGTTGTTGAGGGCGAAGTGCTTGACCGACACGCCGATGCCGTTGCTCTGCAGGCCGCGGATTTCTGCAGCGCACATTTTGCCTGCCAGCAGCGGATCTTCGCTCAGATACTCGAAGTTGCGGCCGCAGAGCGGGTTGCGCATTATGTTGGTTGCGGGCGCGAGCAGCACGTCGGCGCCGTAATGCAGTGTCTCATAGCCTATTGCGGCTCCCACTTCCTCCATAAGGGCGGTGTTCCAGGTGGCGCTCATCAGCATCTCCACGGGGAAATGCGTGCAGTAGAAGGTGCCTTTGGTGCCGATCCTGGTGGGATCTATCCTGAGGCCGGCAGGGCCGTCCGCCAGCGTGGTGGCGGGGATGCCCAGTCTCGGGATGGCGTTGGTCTGCCCTGCGGCGCCCGGAACGAGCGCGCCGAAATCGCCCACCGTGGCGGATGCCGCAGCGCTCTTGTTTCCGCCTGAGCCCACCACCAGGTTGATTTTCTCTTCCACCGTCATGGCGTCAATCACCTTGTCGATGCTGGCTTTGCCAAGCTTCGGCTGCGCAGCCGCGGAAATGCCCAGGAGCAGCAAGGGTATGATAATCAAAGTTTTTCGCATAATGCTTCTATTTCTTTTGTCGTATTTACAATGAAATCGGCTCCATGTTCGCGGAACTCCTCGAGGCTGCCGAAGCCCCAGGTGACCGCGGCGCACCTGATTCCGCAGGCGTGCGCTGCCTGGATGTCGAATTTACGGTCTCCGACGAACAGCACTTCGTCGGGCTGCAGGCCGAGTGTGCGGAGCCTCTCGCGGGCGATGTCGCTCTTATCGGGGGTGGTGCCGCCGGTGTCCGTGCCGCCCAGACCGCCGGTGAAGAGGTCAGTCATGTCGTATTCCCCGAGTATCCTTTCCACCATGAACCTGGCCTTGAAGGATACCACGCATGCCAGTATCCCCTTGGCTTTCAGATACTCCAGCAGCTCGCGTATGCCTTCGCACGGGGTACAGCGGACATAAGAGTGCTTGTCGTAGTACTCGCGGTACTCCCCGAAGACCTTTTTGAACGTGTCGCCTTCCAGATGGAAATAGCTTTGGAGGGTGTTGTAGACAGGAGGCCCTATGAAAGTGTGCAGAACGTCGTCCCCGGGTACGGCTATGTTGTTGTCTGTAAGGACTTTGCGGAAGCTCTCGAAGATGCCTTCGGAGGTGTCGAACAGCACGCCGTCAAAATCGAAGAATACAGCCTTCATAGCGCTTTGAACATGGCGGTGTACAGCCTCACGGCCTTTTCCAGCTCGGGGATGTCGATGTGCTCGTCGTCGCGGTGGGCGTAGCGGATGCTGCCGGGACCGCAGATTATCTTGTGCTCGAAGTTTCCCAGATGCGGAGCGTCGCTGCCGAAGGAGACGGGGGCGCATTCGAAGCCCGGAAGCGTGAGATAGTGTGCCGGGGAGTCGCCGCCCACGGGCTCCACCGTCATTGCTTTCTGCCATTTTTCGCTGCCGTTCGCAGCCCAGTCCGGAAGCAGGTCGGCCACCTTTGCGTCGGTGGCGAAGGTGGTGCGGAAATACACCCTGCTGGACAGGGCCGGGCTGAGTATGTTCTGTGGGTTCATGCTCACGAGTTCGCCTATGTTCCAGGTGGTTTCGCCCAGGACCGGGTCGTCGTCGAAACTGACCGCCCTGAGGGCGTTCACAAAGTCGGAGAAGGCCTCCACTGCGCTGTAGCCGAACTGGGGATAGCCGCTGTGGAACGCCTGGCCGCTGAAGGATACCTTGAAGCTCTTGGTGCCCTTGGAGGCGCTTACCATTTTGTTCTCAGTGGGCTCTCCCACAATGAGATACGGGGCCTGGAAGGGGACCTTGGCGAAGGCCTTGGCGCCCCAGGAGCCGGTTTCCTCG
>JAFZLP010000059.1 GCA_017551405.1 Bacteroidales bacterium | reverse complement strand
TCCCCTCCGAGTTCAGCGGCGGCCCACTCCAGGTTGTCGTCGTTCTCCTTTTCCTCGTAGGTGCAGGTGGAGTAGACCAGCAGGCCGCCCTGCCTGAGGGCGGGCCACACATCCGCCAGGATGCGCTTCTGCCTGGCGGCGCAGAGGTCCACTACCGCGGGGCTCCATTCCTTTTCGGCCCTCGGATCCTTGCGGAACATGCCCTCGCCGCTGCAGGGCACATCGGCCACGATTACGTCGAACCAGCCTTTCAGTTCGCGCCCGATGACAGCGGGATCGACGCTGGTCACTACCACGTTGGGGTCGCCCCAGATGCCGACGTTGTCGCGGAGCACGGAAGCCCTCGACTTGATGACTTCATTGGCCACCAGGGTGAAACCGTCTCCGCAGCGTTCGCGAAGGATAGTGGCCAGGTCGGTGGTCTTCCCTCCCGGCGCGGCGCAAAGGTCGAGCACCCTTAGGCTCTCCCCTTCCGCATGCATGCCGAAGACATGGCCCACGTACATTGCGGAGCTGTCCTGTACATAATAGCAGCCGGCGTGGAAGAGCGGGTCGAGGGTGAAATTGGGACGCTCGGACAGGATACGGCCATAGCGGCTCCAGGGAACGGGGGTGCCTTCCGGCCCGGCCATGCCCTTGAACGGATTCAGGCGTATCGCTGTCGAAGGAGCCGTCATGCTAGAGGTTTTTCATCATATCCGCATATTCCTGCGGCACGCCCTCGGGGACTTTGCCGTTGGATACGTCTACAAGGCCGTCCACAACCCTGTCAAGGGCGTCCTTGACCTTGTTCCCCAGCATCATCTTGACCATGAAGTTGAGGTTGGCTTCGGCGGTGATGTAGAAATCGGTCTTGCCGGGCTCGCCGGGGACGGTGTCGAAATGGAGGCCGGCGGTGAATTCTATGGGCGCTCCGTTATCGCGGAGTTCGATATAGGAATACGGCTCGCGACGGGTCACCTTGACGCCGATTCGCATGCCCTGGAACTCTGCCGACAGGGTGTCGAAATCGGCGGTGACGCTTGCTTTCCTGTCTTCCGGGAGGAAGTTCAGGAAGTTGCGCAGATCCGTGAAAATCATGTAGATGTCGGTCTGCGGCCGGGCTACGATGCCGTGTTTGCTGTTATATTGAGTGTTCATCTCGCGAAAAATTCATAATTTTGCAAAGATAGCAATAATTATGCACAGAATATATTTCGAAAAGCGCTGCATCATAATCTGCGAGCCTGACGATCAGGCGCTTGCAGACCCCAATGCAGTGGAGTTCCACGTGGGCGAACACATCGACATCCACACCCTCGTCCTCATGTTCGAGGCTTCGCAGGAACTCTCCCGCATCTACATCCCCACGTCGGGTCCCGACAAGATGTACCGCCGCCTCTGCGCCGAATTCCGCGAGGTGAACGCCGCTGGCGGGCTGGTGTGCAACCGCCGGGGAGATTATCTGCTCATCCACAGGGGCGAAATGTGGGACCTTCCGAAGGGGCATCAGGAAAGCGGCGAGGACATCCGCACCACCGCAATCCGCGAAGTGCAGGAAGAGACCGGGGTGGACAAGCTCGAACTGGGTCCCCTCATCTGTGTCACCGACCACTGCTATCTGCGCGACGGAGTGTGGCATCTCAAGCACACCTGGTGGTATGAAATGCTCTACACCGACCCGGTGAACCTCACCCCGCAGCGCGAGGAAGACATCAACAAGGCCGCCTGGGTGGCCAAGTCTTCCCTTCCCCCGTACCTGCGCGAAAGCTTCCCCTCCATTCAGGAAGTCTTCCGCGAAGCCAGGGTCTGAAACTTTCCGGTCATGTTTGCCGTATAATTAAAGTTACTACCCACATCGCAGACATGAAACTATCTCAATTCAGTTTTGACCTTCCCAAGGACAGGATAGCACAGGAGCCCACCAGGTGGAGGGACGAGTGCAAACTCATGGTTCTCCATAAGGCAAGCGGCGAAATCGAACACCGCCAGTTCAAGGACATCATAGATTATTTCGGCAAGGACGACCTTTTCGTGCTCAACGACACCAAGGTCTTCCCCGCCAGGCTTTTCGGAAAGAAAGAAAAGACCGGCGCAGAAATCATGGTCTTCCTGCTCCGCGAACTCAACAGGGAGCAGAAACTCTGGGACGTCATAGTGGAGCCGGCCCGCAAGATCCGCATCGGCAACAAGCTCTATTTCGGTGAGGACGAAAGCATGGTGGCCGAGGTCATCGACAACACCACCTCGCGCGGCAGGACCCTGCGTTTCCTCTACGACGGCCCGTACGACGAGTTCAAGCAGGCCCTCTTCGCCCTCGGCGAAACTCCGGTTCCCGAATGGGTGAAAGCCAAGCCATCTCCCGAGGACGTCGAGAATTTCCAGACCATCTTTGCCGACAAGGAGGGCGCCGTAAGCGCTCCCGCAGCGGGGCTGCATTTCAGCCGCGAGCTTTTCAACCGCATGATTCTGAAAGACATAGACAAGACTTTCATAACCGTGCACATGGGCATAGGCCATTTCCGCCAGGTGGACGTGGAGGATCTCTCCAAGCACCGCATGGACGGCGAGCGCATGATCATCACCCCCGAGGCAGCCGCGCGCATCAACGAGGCCAAGCACGCGCATCACAAGGTGCTGGCGGTCGGAGTCACCGTGATCCGCGCCCTGGAGACCTACACCACCACTACCAATGAGGTGAAGCCCAGCGACATGTGGACCAACAAGTTCATATTCCCGCCCTACCAGTTCAACATCGCCGACGCCTTCGTGAGCAATTTCCACATGCCCGGAAGCACCATGCTCATGTGCGAGGCGGCGTTCGGCGGCTACCAGAACGTGATGAAGGCCTACCACACGGCACTCGAACAGGACTACCGCTTCGGCCCCTACGGCGACGCTCTGCTGATTGTTTAGACAATTAAAATTTTCGGTTTTTAAAAAACATAAAAAGATGCAGGAGTATTTTTTACCCCTGCATTTTTTTGCTTTCAGCGGCCTTATATTCGGGCCATGATCGATCGTGAAACAATCTGCGCATGCGCGCTGAACAGGATTTTCGGATATGAACCCAGGGCGGCTCTCGCGCTGGTGAACAGGTACGGATCGGCCGCAGCGGTCTTCGAAAGGCCGGCGGAAGAGATAGACGGTCTCCTCGGCCCTTACAGCAAATACACGGGGATGGTGAATGCCGCCGCCCTGGAAAAGGAAGAGAGGGAGCTCGGATGGCTGGAGGGGCTCGGATGCCGCTTCCTGCCCTTCACCCACCCCGATTTCCCGGCACTCCTGAAGGAGTGTGAAGACCCGCCGGCGGGGCTCTACTACAAAGGCGTCTCCACCCCTGCGGAAATCTTCGGCGCCGGCGCTTATGTTGCCATTGTCGGCACCAGGGACGCCTCCCCTTACGGAAGGGAATGGTGCGAGAGAACCGTGAAGGCGCTTGGGCAGGCTCCGCTCAAGCCGGTGATAGTGAGCGGATTGGCTTTCGGGATTGACATCACGGCACACCGGGCGGCGCTCGAAAACGGCCTTCCCACCATTGCGGTGCTGCCCGGCGGAATCGACGAAGTGTATCCGCGGGCACACCAGGCCATTGCGGCCAACATAGCCCTTACTCCGGGATGCGCCCTCGTGACCGACTACCCTCCCGGAACCGGTCCCGTGGCGTTCACCTTCCTGAGGCGCAACCGCATCATCGCGGCGCTGTCCAGGGCGACCATCCTCATAGAGAGCAAAGCCCACGGCGGAGGGCTCATAACCTGCGGACTTGCAAGCGGTTACGGCCGGGAGGTGTATGCCCTTCCGGGGCGGATCGACGACTTCCGCTCCGCCGGCTGCAACGCCCTGATTGCGGAGAAGACAGCCGAACCGATAGTGAATCTCGCCGGGCTCGGAGCGCAGCTCGGGCTCGGGCGCTACAACCTGCGGAAGGGCAGCGATCTGGCCGAAAGCGTCAGAAGGAGGTATGCCGCGCTTCCGGAAGAGGAAAGTTCCACACTCCTGAAGCTGGCCATGGCAGTCAGGAAAAACCGCGGAGCGTCGCTCGACGAACTCTGCTGCCTGCTGGGAATGCCCTATTCCGAGGTGGCCGGCCTGGCTGGGGTGCTCGAAGGGGACGGGATCATCTGCACCGACCTGATGCAGCGCTGCACCATAAATGCCAAATTTGACTAACTTTGTATTCTGATGTTCGTGGACACACATACCCACATCTCCGACGAGGCATTCCGCGGGGAAGAAGAGGCGGTCATTGCAAGGGCGCAGGCCGCTGGAGTGGGCATCATGCTGCAGGCGGACATCTGCCGGGCGGAAAGGAGCGCCATGTATGAGCTCTGCGCTCGGCACCCCGGGGTGCTCTACCCCATGATAGGGCTGCACGGCGAAGAGGTCCGCGAAGACTGGCGCGACGAAATAGACGCCCTCCAGGACTGGCTGCCGCAACACCCCGTCGCCGTGGGCGAAATAGGCCTGGACTACCACTGGGACGTCACTTTCAAGGAGCAGCAGAAGGAAGCGCTGAGGATACAGTTCGAGCTCGCCGACAAGTGGGACCTTCCGGTGAACATCCACCTGCGCGACGCCACCGAAGACTTCGTCAAGATAGTGAAAGACTGCGCCCATCTGCACCTCAGGGGCAACCTGCACGCCTATTCCGGCAGCGCCGAGACCTTCCGGGAGCTCTGCCGCTACGGGGACTGGAGCATCGGCGTGGGCGGAGTGGTCACCTTCAAGAACGCGCATCTGCCCGAAACAGTGAAGGCCGTTCCGCTCGACCGCATCCTGCTCGAGACCGACGCCCCCTACATGGCCCCCGCGCCTCTCA
This sequence comes from Bacteroidales bacterium, assembly GCA_017551405.1. GTDB lineage: Bacteria > Bacteroidota > Bacteroidia > Bacteroidales > UBA932 > Cryptobacteroides. The sequence continues at coordinate 8,462 of JAFZLP010000059.1, read as the reverse complement.
GGGGCACCCGCAACGAATCCGCCAACATTCCCATAATAGCCGCGAAGATCGCCGAAATAAAGGGAGTGCCGCTTGAAAAAGTGGAACAGACAACCACAGAAAACGCGATAAAACTTTTCAACCTATGCGAAACCCGTTCGACAAGTCAAAAATCCTCCTGATCTATACCGGAGGAACGATAGGCATGAAGATGGACCCGAAGACGCAGGCCCTCTGCCCCTTCGACTTCAGCCAGATCCTGCAGGAGGTTCCGGAACTGCGGAAATTCTCCACCAGGATAGACTCCTACACCTTCGATCCGCTGATTGACTCGTCGGACGTCGAACCCGCCATGTGGGTGGAACTGGCGGAGCTCATCAAGGCGAGGTATTCCGACTACGACGGATTCATAGTGCTCCACGGCACCGACACAATGGCATACAGCGCGTCGGTGCTCAGCTTCATGCTGGACCATCTGCACAAGCCCGTCATATTCACCGGGAGCCAGCTGCCCATCGGCTCTCCCCGCACCGACGGCAAGGAGAACCTGGTGTCGGCGGTGGAGATAGCCGCCGCCAAGGACATGCACGGCAACGCCATGGTGCCCGAGGTGAGCATCTTCTTCAACTCGCAGCTGCTCAGGGGCAACCGCTCCACGAAAGTGAACTCCAGCGCGTTCGACGCATTCCGCTCCCCCAACTTCCCCACGCTCGCGGACGCCGGCATCAGCATCCACTACCGCGACATGGTGATCCACCACCCCTCGCACCTGGAGAGGTCGTTCCAGATCCACACCAAGCTCGACACCAGGGTGGCCATCCTCAAGATCCATCCCGGAATCACCGCCCAGGTGGCCAGGGACGTGCTGCTGGGCGAGGACATCAGGGCGGTCATCATCGAAACCTACGGCTCCGGCAACGCCATCAGCAAGCCCTGGTTCACCGACATAGTGAAAGAGGCGGCGGATTCGGGGAAAATCCTGCTGAACGTCACCCAGTGCCTCGCCGGCGAAGTGAACATGGACATATACGCCACCGGAAAAGCCCTGAAAGACGCCGGCGTGATATCCGGGTACGACATGACCACCGAAGCAGCCCTCGGCAAATTGTTTTTTCTGCTGGGCGAATACCCAGACAATGAGAAAGTTAAATCGCTCCTTGAGCGGAACCTCAAGGGCGAAATATCTAAATAATGCTTGTCAAATGAAATATTTTTGCTAAATTGCAACGATTTTAGGACACTTGCCCAGGCAACAAAATTGAACTAACAATAATTTAACTAATCAATTCACCAAAAAAACAGTTATGAAAAAGTTTTTCATGATTCTCGCAGCAATCGCCACCATGGCCTTTACTGCCAGCATTGCATCCGCTCAGGAAGCAGCTCCTGCTGAGGAAGCAACAGAACAAGTGGCGGAAGCTCCCGCTACCGACGTGGCTATCGCCCAGGAAGCCCCCGAGGAAGTTCCCATCACCCAGGCAATAAAGTCGAAGTTCATCGAAGGCGGTGCAGGCTTCATGTCCCTCATCATCCTCTGCCTTATCTTCGGTCTTGCTTTCTCCATTGAGAGGATTCTCTATCTCTCCTTCTCCAAGACCAACACCAAGGCACTCCTCGAGAAAGTCGAGAACGCTCTTGAGAACGGCGGCATCGAAGCTGCCAAGGACGTTTGCCGCAACACCCGCGGCCCCGTTGCCAGCATCTTCTACCAGGGCCTCATGCATTACGACCAGGGCCTCGACACCGTCGAAAGGACCATCGTTTCTTCCGGCGCCGTTCAGTCAAGCCTCATGGAAAACAACCTCAGCTGGATCGCCCTGTTCATCTCCCTGGCCCCGTCTCTGGGATTCCTCGGAACCGTTATCGGTATGGTCAAGGCCTTCGACGATATCCAGAAGGCTGGTGACATCTCCCCGAACGTCGTAGCAGGCGGTATGAAGGTCGCTCTTATCACCACCATCGCCGGTCTTATCGTGGCCTCCATCCTTCAGGTGTTCTACAACTACGTTCTTTCCAGGATCGACTCCCTTACCATCGACATGGAGAACAGCTCCATCTCGATGCTCGACATCCTTTACAAGTTCAACAAAAAGCAGGGAAAGTAAACCTTTAAAAAAGGTCCTACAATGAAAAACAACAAATTCTTCACCTGGTTAATGATTCTGCTGCTCGTTATCGGCGCAGGCATCGTGGTGTGGGGTTTCCTTACCGGATTCGCCTCCAACAACGGCCTTGCATCGAGCGTGCTGCTCAACTATGGATACATCATGGTGGCCCTTGCTTTGCTTGCAATCATACTCGGGTTCATCGTGGGCGCCAGGGGAGATGCCAAGAGCTTCATCAGGCTCGGTATCGGCATTCTCGCCATCGCTGCATTCGTATTCATAGTGTATCTCATTGCTCCGGGCAAGGAGGCCATCGGCCTCGTATCGGTTGAGCAGCCGTCAAAGGGCATGCTCAAGCTCACAGACACTATACTCTATATGGCTTACATCCTCGTTGCAGTGGCAGTCCTTGCCATCATCGTAGGAGAAATCCGTATGTCTTTAACCAACAAAAAAGGCTAATATCCCATGGCAAGAAGACCAAGGCTGCAGACTTACGACTCGTCGGCCGACATAGCATTCCTGCTTCTGTGCTACTTCCTCATGACTACAACCATGGGGTCGCAGACAGGTCTGAGCCGTCGACTCCCTCCTATTCCAGATGAGAATCAGAAGGCTCAGGACCAGAAAGTCAATCGTCGCAACATTATCGTTGTGAGAATCAACGCACAGGACCGTCTGCTCGCCGGCAACGAACCCATGGATGTAAGTCAGCTCAAAGACAAGATCAAGATCTTCCTTACCAATCCCACCAACGATCCCAACCTTCCCGAGAAGGTTCCCACCGAGATCGCAGGGCTGGGCAACCGCATGGTTTCGAAGGGCGTCATTTCCCTCCAGAACGACCGCGGTACCAGCTACCAGGCCTACATAGCAGTTCAGAACGAACTGGTCAAGGCCGTAAACGAGCTCCGTGACGAGGCCTCGATGGCGGAATTCGGCAAGAGCTTCATCGCTTTGTCGGAAGATCAGCAGCGCATCATAAAAGACATCGTTCCACAACAGATTTCCGAGGCTGAGCCCAAGGATACCGGTAAAAAGAGATAGGAGACAGAATTATGTCAATGTTCAAGAAAGGCGGCAAAAAGAGTACGCCCAACATCGGAACAAGCTCCGATATAGTTTTCATGCTCCTGTTCTTCTTCATGGTAACCACTCAGATGCGTGAAACCGAGAACAAGGTCGTCGTGAAGCTTCCTACCGCTTCCGAGAGCGCCAAGCTCGAACGCAAAGACCTCTCCTCGTACATCAACGTGGGAACGCCTATCACCAGCCTCCAGGCTCAGTACGGTAACGAAACCCGTATCCAGCTCAACGACTCCTTCAAGACCACCAAGGACATCCGTGACTTCGTGGCCGCCGAGCGCGAGAGCATGAGCGAGGCCGACAGGGCTTTCATGACCGTCTGCATCAGAGCTGATGAGAACACCCGCATGGGTATTGTCACCGACATCAAGCAGGAGCTGCGGCGCTGTTCCGCACTCAAGATAATGTATTCCGCAAGAAAAGCCGACTAAACAACCGGCTTACCCTATAGAGCAGCCCCCTTAATGAGGGCTGCTTTTTAAAAAACGGCAGTTCAATGATCAGAAGCAAAGTCAAAACCCTGCTGGGCATGGAGCCCGGACAGGAGGTCCTGGCGAAAGGCTGGGTCCGTACCAAAAGAGGAAACAAAGAGATAGCGTTCATAGCCCTCAACGACGGCTCCACTATCCAAAACATACAGGTCGTGGTGGACAAGACCGCCATCGACGGCGACCTTCTCGCAAAGATTACCACGGGCGCATGCATCGCGGTCACCGGCAAGCTGGTGGAATCGCCCGGCAGCGGCCAGGCGGTGGAAATCCACGCATCGTCCATAGAACTCTACGGCGAATGCGATCCGGTCCGCTACCCCCTCCAGAAGAAGGACACCTCATTTGAATACCTGCGCACGGTCGCGCACCTGCGCCCGCGCACGAACACCTTCGGAGCGGTGCTCAGGCTCCGCAGCCAGATGGCGTTCGCCATCCACGAGTTCTTCCACTCGAAGGGTTTCGTCTATCTGAACACTCCGCTCATCACTGCCGCAGACGCTGAAGGCGCCGGCAACATGTTCCAGGTCACCACGCTTCCGCTCGACAACGTCCCCAAAGACAAGAAGGGCCAGCCCGACTACAGCAAGGACTTCTTCGGCCGCCGCACCTCCCTCACGGTCAGCGGACAGCTGGAAGGCGAACTGGGTGCCACCGCCCTCGGCGAGATCTACACCTTCGGCCCCACCTTCAGGGCAGAGAACTCCAACACCCCGAGGCACCTCGCCGAGTTCTGGATGATAGAGCCCGAAATGGCCTTCTACGACATCAAGGACAACATGGACCTCGCCGAAGAATTCATCAAGAGCCTGGTAAAATACGCCCTCGACAACTGCTTCGACGACGTCAAGTTCCTCAACGACAAATACGACGACGGCCTCATCGAGAGGCTCCGGAGCGTGATTGCCACCGACTTCGTGCGCCTCACCTACACCGAAGGCATCAAGATACTCCAGGAAGCCGAGGCCGGCGGCCACAAGTTCGAAGAGCACGTGGAGTGGGGCATGGACCTTCAGAGCGAGCACGAACGCTTCCTCGTGGAGCGCCATTTCCGCAAGCCCGTCATCCTCACCGACTACCCCAAGGACATCAAGGCCTTCTACATGAAGCAGAACGACGACGGCAAGACGGTCCGCGCAATGGACGTCCTCTTCCCCAACATCGGCGAGATCATAGGCGGCAGCGAGCGCGAGGCCTCCCTCGAGAAGCTCAATGCCCGCATCGACGAACTCCATATGAGCCACCGCACCCTGGAATGGTACCTCGACACCAGGCGCTTCGGAACCTGCCCGCACAGCGGTTTCGGACTCGGGTTCGAAAGGCTCCTGCTCTTCATCACGGGCATGCAGAACATCCGTGACGTCATCCCCTTCCCGCGCACACCTAAAAATGCCGAATTCTAGAATATGCTAGTCATTGGAATTGCCGGCGGTTCCGGCTCAGGAAAAACCACTGTCGTAAAGGCCATCACCGACCACCTCAAGAAAAAAGTGGTCGTCATCCCGCAGGATGCCTATTACAAAGACTCCAGCAACCTCTCCGACGAAGAGAAGCGCAACCAGAACTTCGACCATCCCGACGCCATCGACTGGGCCCTGCTCTCCGAGCAGCTTGCAGACCTCAAAAAAGGCAAGACCGTCCAGCAGCCGGTGTATTCCTACATCTCCTGCAGCCGTTCCAAGACCGAGACCGTAACGGTGATGCCGGCCGATGTCATCATCATCGAGGGCATCCTCATCTTCACGAACAAGAAGCTCCGCGACCAGATGGACATCAAGATATTCGTGGATGCCGACGACGACGACCGCCTCATGCGCGTCATGGCCCGCGATATCCGCGAACGCGGCAAGAACGTGGAATGGGTGATAGAGCGCTATTCCCGCACGGTGAAGCCCATGTACCTCCAGTTCATTGAGCCGAGCAAGCGCTTCGCCGATATCATCATCCCCCAGGGCGGCCATAACACCGTGGGTATCAGCGTCATAATCAATACGGTAGAGAAAGCTCTCGCCGACAGCAAATAATGAAACGCCTCCCCAAGGAAGACCGCGCAGGACTGTACACTACCGTAATAATCCATCTGGTGGTGATAATAATCCTGCTGGCGAGCCAGCTTGGGGTGCAGCTTTCACGCGAGAACAGTTTCGTGCTCGACTTCACCAAAGCCGAGCAGATGGAAAGGCTCCAGCAGCAGCTGGAGTTCGAAAAGAGCGTAAACGAACGCCTGAACGAGCTTCTTTCCGAAGGGGGCAACCAGTACATCCGCAACGTCACCGTAGACCGCTCCGCCCTCAAGGACGACCGCAATTCCGCGGAGGACGCGCAAAAGCTGTATGAAGATGCTGCACGGCTCCAGGAAGAGCTGGACAAGGGGTTCGAGGCTCCTAAGGAGCCGGACGAGTTCGCCGCCGTCAACACCGACAAGCCTTCCAACAACACCAAAAAGGAGGAGAGCCATTATTCCGGCCCGTCGGTGCTCGAGTGGTCGCTCGAAGGCAGGAAGGCCTCGGTGCTCAAGGTCCCGGCATATCTTGGATACGGCGCCGGCCTGGTGAAGGTGATTATCGGGGTCGACCCGCAGGGCACCGTCCGCACCGTCAAGATCGACGAGGCCGCTTCTTCCGGTGACCAGTCGCTCCGGAATTATGCAATCAGGGCCGCCAGGACGTCGAAGTTCAGTTCGTCGGCCTCCGCCCCGTCCATGCAGACAGGATACATAATCTATCAATTCATAGCCCAGTGAAAGTCAAAATCGTAAACCACAGCCGCTTCCCCGCCCCGGCATACGCCACTGAAGCGTCGGCGGGCATGGACCTCCACGCCAATATAGACGAGCCTATAGTGCTCGGCAGCCTCGACCGCGCCCTTGTGCCGACCGGCATCTTCATCGAGCTCCCGGTGGGTTATGAGGCCCAGATACGCCCGCGCAGCGGTCTCGCCACCAAGCGCGGCATCACTGTGGCCAACGCCCCCGGCACGGTAGATGCCGATTTCCGGGGAGAGGTGCGCGTTTCACTGGTGAATATCAGCAAGGAGCCCTTCACCATTGAGCCGGGCGAGCGTATCGCCCAGATGGTTGTAGCCCGCCACGAGCACGTGGAATGGGAAGAGGTGGAGGAGCTGTCCGAAACGGCCCGCGGCGCCGGCGGCTGGGGCTCGACGGGGAAGAAGTAGGGGGTACAAATTTTATCATACCTGCGAAAACGTAAAAATTTCACTTTTACTCCCCCGTTTGCGGTTTTTTTGACATATTATTGTGGTCATCGTTTTTAAATCAATAATGTGATGACAAACAATAATCAAATCAAGGACGCGGGAGTCTACATCGACCCGCTCAGCGACTGGGGCTGGAAAACGCTATTCGGCAGCGAACGCTACAAGGAACATCTCATTAGTTTCATCAACGCCGTCTACCCCGAACTGGAGGTGACAGACATATCCTACGACAACGTAGAGTATACGGGCGACAAGGAAAAAGCGCGAAGCACCCGGCTCGATCTGGTGTGCACTACCGCAAAGGGAGAGGCGGTGATGGTGGAGGTGCAGAAGGCTGAACAGAAGTACTTCTTCGAACGCGGCCTGTGGACGTCTTCCTTCAAGATAAGGGAGCAGGCGAAGCAGGGACAGTGGGACTACCACCTGAAGGGTGTCTATTCGATAGGTATTTTGACATTCCCTCCCGAGAAGATAGCCGACTTCGAGTGGAACGATGACGCCTACATCCACACGTTTTCGCTCCGGGAGGACGTGGATGGCCGCCGGATGACAGGCCTTTACCGCTTTGCTTACATCGCAGTGGCAAAGTTCCGCAAAACGGAAAGTGAGCTGGACAACATTCTGGAAAAGTGGCTATATTTGCTGAAGAACCTCAGGCGGCTGGAGACCAGGCCGAAAGAACTGCAGGACAGGGTGTTCGAGATGTTCTTCAGGGCTGCAGAGGTAGCCAGGCTGCCGGAGGAGAAACAACAAACGTACAGGGAAAGCATCATGAATGAGAACGACTGGATGAATGCCATGGCTTTCGCCGAGGAGAAAGGCGAAAAGAGAGGTCGTGCAGAAGGCCTTGAAACGGGTCGTAAAGAAGGTCTCGAAGAAGGCGAAAAGAGAGGTCGTGCAGAAGGCCTTGAAACGGGTCGTAAAGAAGGTCTCGAAGAAGGCGAAAAGAAGGCCAAACTTGAGACCGCCCGAAACCTTCTGAAACTCGGCGTGCCGATGGAGACCGTCTTACAGGCCACGGGCCTTTCGGAGGAGGAACTGTCGCAACCGAAAGAACAGTGAAACTAAGAACACTCATACTCGCCGCAATCGCCCTACTCCCGCTGCTTTCGTGCGGGAACGGGGCGATTTCCGCAGAGGTGTTCTGGTTCGCCTTCGCTGTGGGTACGATTGCCGGACTCGTATTCTCTATGCTCGCGCTCGTGTTCGTGCTGCCGGTGTATGTGAAGTAGGGAAAGGCCCTGTCTCTCCAGGGATTTGTCTGCGCTTCGCGCAGCCATTTCCCTGGCTATCCGCAAGCAATCAGTCATCAAGTGAGGCAATGCCTCCTTTTTCATCTGAGCCAATGCATGCAAAAGCTAGCTTTTGACTGCACTGGCTCAGACGAAAAATGCCGCACTTTCGTGCGGCACTTGATGGCTGATTGCGTCGTGCGGAGAGACAGGGATTCGAACCCTGGAGCCCCTTACGGGACAACCGGTTTTCGAGACCGGCGCATTAGACCACTCTGCCATCTCTCCTGATGGGGCTGCAAATATAGTAAATTATTCTTTCATTGCAGCCTGGAAAACATTGTCGGTTGCGAGAT
>JAFZLP010000058.1 GCA_017551405.1 Bacteroidales bacterium | reverse complement strand
TCGTCGACAAAATGGGCGTCGCTGCTCTGGATGAAATTGAAGTCGCTGAACCAGGGGCAGTTCTCGAGGAACTTGTAACCGTCCCTTTTGCAGTAATAGCTGAGTTCGAGGGCGTGGAACTTGAGCCCCGAGGGGATGAAGCCCAGCTGCGAACTGATGCTGAAAGTGGGGCGATCTACGTGGGCCGGGATGAAGATGCCGCCCATCTCGTAGACTTTCTGCTGGAGTTCCAGCATCGGAAGGTCGAGGGCGTTGATGAGCAGATGCGGAACCTGGTCGAGCACATTCTCCTCTTCGTCCACCACCAGCTGATAGCCGAACTTGTCGACATCGTTCTCAAAAAATATGACCTTGGAGTCCAGAAACGCCTGGAATTCAGCGAGTTTCTCTGCATTGGGCATGAAACTCAGGCAATGGACCTCCTCTTTGGTGGTAACCTCCGCCCCCATCAGGACGCAAAGCCCCGCCTTTTCCCCGAGACGCCGGGTGACTTCGGCGTTCAGGGTGGAATTGTGGTCGGTAATGCCGATTATGTCCAAGCCCTTCTCCTTCGCCTTCGCGACGATGGCTGAGGGGCTCATCTCAAGGTCTCCGCAGGGGGAGAGCACCGAGTGGATGTGCATATCGGCCTTGAACTGCATCCTATGCCAGGAGTTCGTAAAGCTTGCCGCAGACCTCGAAGGTCGCGTCCTTGCTGACGAGGATGCAGATGTCCTCTTCGGCGGCATGCTCAAGCATGTCCTGGTCGGGAACGCCGCCGCGGACCAGAATCACCGCGGGAATGTCCTTGAGGGAGGCGATTGCAGTTACGTTCTTATGTGTCTGCATGGTGATCCAGACCTGGCCGGAACGGGCGTTGCCCATTACGTCGCTCAGAAGGTCGGAGGCATAGGCGCCGGTGACCTCTGCATCGAGGTTGGCCTCGTTGAGGCACTGCAGGTCCAGTTTTTCAATGATTTCCTTAACTGTCATATCACTTGTCGTCTTTATTTGTTTCCTTGGTTTTGATGCGGTCTCCCCAGATGCTGTGAATGGCGTCTTCGGAGGCCTTGGTGTTGCGGTTGATGAAGATGCAGGTGCTGATGCGGGCATCTCCGCGCACTATGTCCTCGGCCAGGGCCGCGCAGGAAGGCGCCCCGCACGCCGAGCAGTTCACGCCCGGAAGGGCCTTCTCGATGGTTTTCATGCGCTCGGCCATCTTGAATGCCTCGTGAAAATCATCGTTGAGTTTGAGTATGGAACGCGGCTTGATTTCGGGAATGGTCATGACGTCAACCATCTCGTCGGTGAGGGGTTCGTCATCCGTTGCAGTCTCGCGCATGTTGCTGCGTTCAAGACGCTCGAACAGCCTCGCCCTGTATTCCAGGCGCTTCCTGGCCACGAAACGGTTGTTGGTGGTGAGGACACCGCCCACGCAGCCCTGGTCGCAGATGCGCATCTCCACCAGACCCGGGGCGTCCACGGCCTCGTCTTCCAGCTTTTCCAGGAACTGCAGCACGTTGGTGAGGCCGTCCACGGCAAATTGCGAGCCCTTGAAACGGGAGGCTTCGCCACCGGTGAGAGGCCACAGCACGTCGCGCGAAGTGAGGGCGTGGTTGATGGGCTGGGCGTTTTTGTCGGAGTCGTGAAGCATGAGGAGCACCTTGTTGTAAAGGAAGTCCATGTTGATCACGCCGGAAACGTAGGTTTCCTTGCCGCTCACGGGGTATTTCACCGCGGCAATCTTGGCCGCGCAGGGCGTAACGTAGAAGACGCCTATGGAGTCGCGGCTGGCGCCTTCATCCATCAGGCGCTTGGTAATGACGCGGGACGCGAGTTCAAGCGGCGCCCTCACGTGGATGACGTTGTCTACCAGGGAGGGGAAACGCACCTGGATGAGCCGGGTTACCGCAGGACAGTAGGGGGAGATGAAGGTAGTGATCTCGGGATGCTCGTCCATGTAGCGGTTGTAGAGCTCGACCATGCGGTCCATCTCATGCTCCACCTCGTAGATGTGGGTGAATCCCAGCTTCTTGATGCAGGAATAGATAGCCCTGGTCTTGTACTTTTCCTCGAACTGCCCGATGAAGGTGGTGGGCACCAGGCATACCCTGTACCGGTAATTGAACAGGCGGCCGAAGTCGTCCTGCTTGATGTATATGGCCTTGTGGGGACAGGCCTTGATGCACTCGCCGCAATCCACGCACTTGTTGTCGCTGATGACAGCCTTGCCGTCACGGATGCGGATGGCTGCCGTCGGGCAGGTGCGCATACAGGTGGTGCAGCCCTTGCACAGGTAGTCGTTTACCCTGAGAGAATGTCTGAAATAGATTTCCTGGGCCATAAAGTCATGCAAGGTAAACTGTCATGGTAACGGTGGTGCCTACGCCGACCTTTGTGTCGATCTTGAGCTCGTCCGTATTCTTCTTGATGTTCGGGAGGCCCATGCCGGCGCCGTAACCCATCTCCCTCACCTGGGGTGAGGCGGTGGACCAGCCCTCCTGCATGGCCAGATCGAGGTCGGGAATGCCGGGGCCCTGGTCGGCGACCACCATCACTATCTTCTGCCCGTCGATGTCCACGTCGATTGTGCCGCCATAGGCGTGCGCGACGGCATTTATCTCCGCCTCGAACAAAGCCACCACGGTGCGCTTTATGTCGGCGGGATTCACTCCCAGCTGCTTGAGCGTGCGCTTGACGCTGCTGGATGCCTGGCCGGCGTCGGTGAAATTGCCGCGTTCGATGTTGAAGGTGTAATGCATGGCTAGTAAAGGGGCTGGATTCCGGCGGCGTAAAGGATTCCGCTGATCTTGAAGATGCTGTACTTGCACTTGATGATGGTGATGTCGCTGTCCTCGGCAAGTTCGAGCATGTCTTCGTCTGGCTGCTTGTCACGGCCGATCAGGACCACGCGCAGGTCTGCCATGTCGCTGGTGCGCATCGTCTGGTTGTTGCAGAGTCCGGTAATGAGGACGGTATCGTCCATATGGAAGCGCAGCACGTCGCTCATGAGGTCAGATGCGAAGGCCTTCTTCACATCGTAGCTTTCATCGACGGGTGCTCCCACGATCTCGCCGTCCACGAGGGAGGCTATTTCCCTGATAGTCATTGTTCTGGAATTATATTCGGGCCGCCTCCCGCGGGAGCCGGCCCGAATGGTTGAAATAAGAGACAGTCTTAATCTGCGTACTCGGCAAGGATCTTCTTGACGCTCTCGGGAGCGAGACGTCCGTAGGTCTTGCCGTTGATGGTCATCACCGGAGCAAGACCGCAGGCGCCCACGCAGCGGAGGACGTCCAGCGAGAATTTGCCGTCGGGGGTAACTTCGCCTTCGGAGATCTTGAGCTCGCTCTTGAGAGCGTCAAGCACCTTCTCGGCACCCTTGACATAGCACGCCGTACCAAGACATACGGAGATCGCGTATTTGCCCTTCGGCTTCATGGTGAAGAAGCTGTAGAAGGAAACGACACCGTAAACCCTGCCCACGGGAATGCCAAGGCAGTCAGCCACAACCTGCTGGACTTCTTCGGGAAGATAGCCGAAGTGGCCCTGCGTCTTGTGGAGAACGTTGATCAGTTCTCCGGGGTTGTTGTCGAAGGAAGCGCAGATTTCCTTGATTTTAAGGTAATTGGCTTCAGAAATATGTACTTTGGGTCCACACATGGCTGAGATTATTTTTCGATGTCAAACTTGATTTTCTTGTCAAAGTAATGCGTGTGAAGCAGGTGGTGCGACTTCTCGGAGCAAGGCTCGCCGTAGAACTCCTTGTAGATCGAGATGATCTCGGGATTCTCGTGGGACTTGCGGATGGGCATCTGCCTGTCAGCCTCGTAGATGGCGGCGTGACGTGCCTTGACGATGGACGCGTCGCCGTGATGGTAAGGCTGTCCTGCGCCGTCGATACAGCCGCCGGGGCAGGCCATTACTTCCACGAAGTGGTAGGGGCAGTTGCCGGCCTTGATCTGTTCCATGATCACGCGGGCGTTCTTAAGGCCGTAGACGATCGCGACCTTGAGGTCGGCGACGCCGGGAACCGGAATCGTAGCCTCGCGGATGCCGTCCAGACCGCGGACCTCTTCGAAGTCGATCCTCGGGAGGGTCTTGCCGGTCAGGATTTCAACGGCCGTACGGAGGGCTGCCTCCATAACGCCGCCGGTGGCACCGAAGATGACAGCAGCACCGGTGGAAGCTCCGAGCGGGGAGTCGAACTCAGCGTCGGGGAGACTGTTGAAGTCGATGTTGCAGATCTTGATGAGGCGGGCGAGCTCGCGGGTGGTGATGGAATAGTTCACGTCGGGATCGCCGTTCGCGCCGAGTTCCTCACGTTCGCACTCATATTTCTTGGCGACGCAGGGCATCACGGAGACGGAAATCAGCTTCTCGCGCGGAACGCCGATCTTGTCGGCGAAGTATGTCTTGACGGTGGCGCCGAACATGCCCTGCGGGGATTTCGCCGTGGAGGGATATTCGCGGAGCTCGGGATAGAACTTCTCGTAGAAGTTGACCCATGCCGGGCAGCAGGAAGTCATGATAGGAATCTTGACGTTCTTGTCGCCGGCGAGGAATGCCTTGAGGCGGCCGATGACCTCGGTGCCTTCCTCCATGATGGTGAGGTCGGCCGACCAGTCGGTGTCGAATACGTAATCGAAGCCGATGGCCTTGAGGGCGGCTGCGATCTTGCCGGTAACGATGCTGCCGGCAGGCATGCCGAACTCTTCGCCGAGGGCCACGCGGACTGCGGGAGCAACCTGGACGCAGGTCTTGACGTCGGGATTGGCGATGTCGCGGAGAATCCTGCCGGTGTTGTCGACCTCGGTGAGGGCTCCGGTCGGGCAGACTGCGACGCACTGGCCGCACATCACGCAGTTGGTGTCGATGAGGCCCTTGCCGAATGCGGTGGCGACCACTGCGGGGAAGCCCCTCTCGACCGCGCCGATGGCACCTACGCTCTGGTACTCATGGCATACGGATTCGCAGCGGCGGCACATGATGCACTTGTTGGCATCGCGCACGATGGACGGGGACGAAGTCTCCTTGGCATATTCCGACTGGGCGCCCTTGAAGGGAATCTCGCGGATGCCCAGGTGGGATGCCAGGGCCTGCAGTTCGCACTGTCCGCTCTTGGCGCACTGGAGACAGTCGTTGGGATGGTCGCTGAGCATGAGCTCGACGACGGTCCTGCGGGCGTTGAGCGCGCGGAACGAATTGGTCTTGACGACCATGTCGGGCATACACTCGGTGATACAGGCAGGAGCAAGGTTCCTGCGTCCTACAACCTCCACCACGCACACGCGGCATCCGCCGGGATGATTCTTGAGGGCGAGGCCGTCGAGTTCGAAATTACAGAGGGTAGGGATCTTGATGCCGATCTGCTCGGCTGCTTTCAGGATGGTAGTACCGCGGGGCACTTCCACTACTCTGTTGTCTATGGTTAATTTTATAGTGTCCATAACTTGTTCCTTCCTTATTGAATGCTGATTGCTCCGAATTTACACTTCTCGATGCAGGTGCCGCACTTGATGCACTTGTCCTGATCGATGGCGTGCGGGTTCTTGACGGTGCCGTTGATCGCTCCGGCAGGGCATGCCCTGGCGCAGGCCGTACAGCCCTTGCACTTGTCGGGATCGATGACATATTTCTTCAGGGCCTTGCACTGGCCGGCACGGCACTTCTTTTCGGTGACGTGCTCCACGTATTCGTCCCAGAAGTTGTTGATGGTGGAGAGAACCGGGTTCGGGGAAGTCTGGCCGAGGCCGCAGAGAGCGGTGTCCTTGATGACCGCGGAAAGGTTCTTGAGTTCGTCGAGGTCTGCCATGGTGCCCTTGCCGTCGGTGATCCTGGTGAGGATTTCGAGGAGGCGCCTGTTGCCGACACGGCACGGGGTGCACTTGCCGCAGGACTCGTCGACGGTGAAGCCGAGGTAGAACTTGGCGATGGCGACCATGCAGTCGTCCTCGTCCATGACGATCATACCGCCGGAGCCCATCATGGAACCGGCAGCTACGAGGCTGTCGTAGTCGATGGGAGTGTCGAGGTGCTTTTCGGTGAGGCAGCCGCCGGAGGGACCGCCGGTCTGGACGGCTTTGAATTTCTTGCCTCCCTTGATGCCGCCGCCGATCTCATAGATGATCTCCCTGAGGGTGATGCCCATCGGGACCTCGATGAGGCCGACGTTGTTGATCTTGCCGGCGAGGGCGAAGACCTTGGTACCCTTGGACTTCTCGGTGCCGATGCTGGCGAACCAGTCGGCGCCCTTGTTGATGATGACGGGGATATTGGCGAAGGTCTCGACGTTGTTCACGTTGGTAGGCTTCTCGAGATAACCGGACTGGGCGGGGAACGGCGGTTTGAAGGTGGGTTCGCCGCGCTTGCCTTCCATGGAGTGGATGAGGGCGGTTTCCTCACCGCAGACGAATGCGCCTGCGCCATAGCGGAGTTCGATATCAAAATCGAAGCCGGTACCGAATATGTTCTTGCCCAGCAGTCCGTATTCCTCAGCCTGCTTGATGGCGACCTGGAGGCGGTGGATTGCGAGCGGATACTCGGCACGGATATAGATCAGACCCTTGCTGGCGCCGATGCAGTAGCCGCAGATGGCCATTGCCTCAAGGATGGAGTGGGGGTCGCCCTCGAGGAGGGAACGGTCCATGAATGCGCCCGGGTCACCTTCGTCGGCGTTGCAGACCACATACTTCTGCTCGCCGGGACGGCTCTTGGATGCAATCTCCCATTTGAGGCCGGTGGGGAAGCCGGCACCGCCGCGGCCGCGGAGGCCGGACTTCTTGATTTCTTCTATGACCTGTACCGGAGTCATCTCGGTAAGGCACTTACCCAAAGCGGCATAGCCGTCGCGGGCAATGGATTCCTCGATGTTTTCGGGATCGATGAAACCGCAGTTGCGGAGCGCGATGCGGAGCTGCTTCTTGTAGAACTCCATGTGCTTGGAGTCGGACACGCTCTGGTTGGTGTCCGGAGCCACGTAAAGGAGGCGCTGGACCTTACGGCCCTTGATGATGTGTTCCTCGATGATTTCCTTAGCGTCGGAAGGCTTCACCCTAGTATAGAAGGTGTTGTCGGGGATTATTTTCACGATGGGACCCTTTTCGCAGAATCCGAAGCAGCCGGTGACGACCACTTTGGCGAAATCGGTCAGGTCGTGGGCCACGAGTTCCTTGTTGAGTTCAGCAACGATCTCATGGCTTTGGGATGCGGAGCAACCTGTTCCACCGCATACCAGGATATGCATTTTTACTGCCATAATCGCTCTTGTGGGAGGTTAGGGTTAGATACTTCTGTAATTTGCAGGCAGAATGCCCTCGATGAGTTCACCACCGATTATGTACTTCTCGATGATTTCCTGGGCGCGCGGGATCTTGACGTCTCCGAAGACGACGGGATCCTTGCCGGGAATGGTGACCTCGACGGTGGGTTCCGCATAGCTGTAACCCATATCGCCAACCTGCATGACCAGCGCCTTGATCTGGCGCTTGTCAAGTTCCGTAATGAGATAGTTCATGGTCTCCTTGGCTCCCGAGGCGATACCGCTGGTGGCCATTCCGACCTTGATCTGGATGATAGCTTCGTCGGAGTTGCTGTTTTCACGCATCGACATCTTCGACTGCATACCCTCCTTCATCTTGCGCAGATCCGCAAGATTCTTGATTTTATCCATAGGGTTCCTACAATTTAAAAGTGTTAATAATTATAAATGATATAAGATTTTTCCAATTCGCAAATTTACGCAATTGTTTTCATTTATCAAGCGTTTTTCGCAAAAGCTGATCTCTTGGCCCGGCGCTCCCTGAGAAGGGCCCAGACGGCCCAGACGGCGGTCAGTACGGCAGCCATCGGAACGCCCACGGTGAGCAGCTCGCGGAGCATGGCATCCCACCCTCCGGTTTCGAGGGCGGTGAAGAACGGGAATCTCCAGGTGAGCTCTCCGTTGACGATATGGTCGACTACAAGCATGATGGTGCCTCCCCAGAGCATCTTCTCCAGCGAGGGAAGGTTTCTCATGACGAGCGACGCCTCCGCTTTATCGGCGGAGCGGACGGATTTGCGGACGGCGGTAACCGCTATCGCTTCCATCAGGGGTACAATGAAACAGGACATGTCTATTGATTTTAATTATTCTTGAACTTCTATCTCTTTGATTTCCACTTCGTTCCCCCTCAGGAGCCAGGTGTGCTGGCTCCCGCAGCGGGGACAGGTCCTGCCGTGGGCGACAGTGCCGTATTCGGACTTGCAGTCTTCGCAGAAAGTGACGGCGGGGATGGTGTTGATCTTGAGTTCGCATCCCTTGAGCATCTCTTCCTTCGAACAGGCCCATTTCCAGCAGTCGGTCAGGTATTCGGGGACTATGGTCGATACCTCCCCGATGTTCATGACCACGCCGCTGACGTGCTCCACACCGTGCTCCTGCGCCGTCTGCTTGACGTCGCGGATGATGTAGAACACAATACCGAGTTCGTGCATGACCTGACCGTGGGTCTTATTTCTTTTTGAACAGTATCTTTCCGGTGCGTTTGATCATGTACGGCAGGATTCCGTCGAACTTGTCTTCGGAAGTGCGCATGACGCTGGCCTCGGGATGCACCCTGTAGAGGTGGATGGCGTCGAAGCCGCACTTGGTGGTGCAGATTCCGCAGCCGATGCAGCGGTTCTCGTCCACGACGGATGCGCCGCAGCTCAGGCACCTTGCGGTCTCCGCCCGCACCTGTTCTTCGGTGAGGGTGCCGTGATACTCCTCGAACTTGCCCTTTGCGGCCACGTCCTCCGCCTCGTGGCGGGAAGAGTTGTCGTAGGATTCAACCAGTATGTCGCTTTTGTCGAGTTCGATGAAATCGCGCCTGTTGCGGCCTATGGTCATGTGGCCGTGCTGCACGAAGCGGTGCAGGCTTTCGGCGGCCTCCTTGCCCGCCGCGATGGCGTCGATGGCGAACTTCGGCCCGGTGTAGACATCGCCGCCCACGAAGATGTCGGGCTCCGCCGTCTGGTAGGTGAGCTTGTCGGCGACGGGATATACGCCGCGGAAGAACTCCACTTTAGTGTCTTTGAGGAGGTCTTTGAGCATGACCGTCTGGCCGATGGCGAAGATGACCATGTCGGCATCGAGCGTGATGAGCTCGTTTTCGTCGTATTCGGGGGCGAACTTGTGCTCGGAATTATAGACGGAAGTGCATTTCTTGAACACGATTCCGCTTACCTTGCCGTCGCCGAGAACTTCCTTCGGGCCCCAGCCGGGATTGAGCACCACGCCGTCCTCGCGGGCTTCGCGCCGCTCTTCGGGGGATGCGGGCATGATGTCCTCGGTCTCGAGCGAGAGCATGGTGACTTCGGATGCACCGCTGCGCCTGGCCACGCGGGCCGCGTCGATCGCGACGTTGCCGCCGCCGACGACCACCACCTTTCCGTTCAGCTTCACCTTGCCGCAGTTGGCCTCCCGGAGGAAGTCGATGGCGGTGGTGGTGCCGGTAAGGGTCTCGCCGGGGATGCCGGGGAGACGGCCGCCCTGGCAGCCGATGGCCACGTAGAAGCCCTTGTAGCCCTCTTTGCGCAGGCCGGCGATGGTAACGTCCTTGCCGACCTCCACGCCGCAGCGGATATCCACGCCGATTTCGCGCATGATGTCGATTTCGGCCTTGATGACGTCTTTGTCCAGTTTATAGGAAGGGATACCGTAGCGGAGCATTCCGCCGGGCTCCTCGTTGCGTTCGAAAACCGTGGGCTTGTAACCCATGGTGGCCAGGTAATAGGCGCAGCTCAGGCCTGCCGGGCCGCCGCCGATGATGGCGATTTTCTCTTCCCAACGGTCCTGCACGTTGGAGCAGATGTTCACTTCGGGGATGAAGCGGGTTTCGGCCTTGAGGTCCTGCTCCGCGATGAATTTCTTGACCGCGTCGATTGCGATCGGCTGGTCGATGGTGCCGCGGGTGCAGGCGTCTTCGCAGCGGCGGTTGCAGACGCGCCCGCAGACTGCCGGGAAGGGGTTCTCCCTCTTGATAAGCTCCAGTGCCTCGGTGTATTTGCCTTCGGCGGCCTTCTTCAGATAGCCCTGGACGGCGATATGCGCGGGGCAGGCTGTCTTGCAGGGCGCCGTGCCTGTGGGATAGCAGTTGATGCGGTTGCGGTCGCGGTAGTCTTCGTTCCACTTGTGCGGACCCCACTTTGAGGCGTCAGGCAGCTCCTGCTTGGGATAGGTCTGCGGGCCGCTCTTGGTGCAGAGCTTCTGGCCGAGCTTGACGGCGCCGGCGGGACAGTACTCCACGCAGCGGCCGCAGGCGACGCAGTTCTTCGGGTCTACCTCGGCAACGTAGGCGCTGCGGGACATGTTGGGGGTATTGAAGAGCTGGCTGGTGCGGAGGGCGTTGCAGATCTTGACGTTGCAGTTGCAGATGGCGAAGATCTTGCCCTCGCCGTCGATGTTGGTTATCTGATGGACGAAACCGTGGTCCTCGGCCTTTTTGAGGATGGCCATTGCCTCGTCGTAAGTGATGTCGTGGCCGCGGCCCGTCTCGCGGCAGTAGTCGGCCATGTCGCCCACGCCTATGCACCAGTCGCGGTAGTCGTCGGCGCAGCCCTCGTCGAGCTTCTTGCGGCCGTAGCGGCACGAGCAGATGCCCACGCCGAGATGGCCTTCATAGCGCTTGAGCCAGTAGGAAAGATGCTCGATATCCACGGTCTGGTTTTCCATGCTGATGGCCTTTTCCACCGGGATGACGTGCATGCCTATGCCGCTGCCGCCCATCGGAACCAGGGGCGTGATCTTCTCCAGCGGGAGGAAGGTCATGCGCTCGAAGAACATGGCGAGCTCGGGATGCCTGTCCATGAGCTCGGTGTTCATGTTGGTGTACTCGGCGCTGCCTGGAACGAAGAGAGGCACCCAGTAGATGCGGTCTTCACGGTTGTACGTGGTGCCGGGAACGGGGCCGTCCTTGGTGTATTTGTCGCCGTAGTCGTACTCGATGAGGCCGAGGTACGAAAGTTTGTCGATGAATTCGGCAAAAGCCTCGTCGCTCTCGACGTAATGGTTCTTCCGGTTCCACTCGAGAAGCTCTGTGTAGGCGTGATGCTCGCGGACCGTGAAAGGCTTCTTGGAGATGAGGTCCCAGAGGAAGTCGAGGGCGGCCTCCCTGGTCTTTTCGTCCATTTCGTCGTAGAACAGGCAGGCATAGCCCCAGTACTCGGGGGCCTCGGTAGTCATTTTGATTTTGCCGGGGACGCGGTCGGTAATCTTGCGCACCAGACGGATGAGCTTGGGGTTCGGGTTCTTGTCGCCAAAATATTTGGGGACAAATTTCTTGGACATTTCGGGCATAAGGCTCGGGTTTATTCGTTTGATTTCTGTTGTTTCACTTTTTCAAGCAGCCAGGCGGCAAATCTGTCGAGTCCTTCCCCCGTTTTTGCGCATACGGGGATGATCTGCGCCTTAGGATTGCGCATGTGCACGTATTCCTCGCATTTGGACATGTCGAAGTCGAAGTAGGGGAGCACGTCGATTTTGTTTACGAGCACGAGGTCGCAGACGCTGAACATGAGGGGATATTTGAGCGGCTTGTCGTGGCCTTCGGGGACTGAAAGGATCATCGCGTTTGCGGAAGCGCCGGTGTCGAATTCGGCCGGGCAGACAAGGTTGCCCACATTCTCGAGGATGACGAGGTCGGTGCCCCCCAGGTCGAGGTTGTCGATGCCCTGGCGGGTCATTTCCGCGTCGAGATGGCACATGCCGCCCGTGTGGAGCTGGATGCTCTGGATGCCGGTGGCTTCCTTGATTTTGACGGCGTCCACGTCGCCGTCGATGTCAGCCTCCATCACCGCCACGTTTATCTTGTCTTTGAGCAGATTGATGGTGCCGATGAGGGTGGTGGTCTTGCCGCTGCCGGGAGAAGACATCAGGTTGAGGAGGAAGACCCCCTTCTGCCTGAGTTCAGCGCGCAGTTTGGCAGCGTCCATGTCGTTGTCGGCAAAGACACTTTTTTTGATTTCGATGACTTTCATTGTCCGGTTTAGTGCGCTTGTGGTTAATCTCTGCAATATACGAACTTTTTCGCGACTTTCAAAAACGGAAAAGCGCAGCCGTCATTCCAGGGTGCGGACCACCTCTTCGAGGAGGGAAATGATGGGCAGATGCTGGGGACAGGCCTCTTCGCACTGGCCGCATTGCACGCATACTGACGCCTTCGGGCCTCCGGGCCGCCACGAATAGTCGTTCTTTGCCAGCTGGAGGTCTCCGTACATCTTGTAGAGGTTCATGACCGAGAAGATTTCGGGGATGTGTATGCCCATGGGGCAGCCCGGGGTGCAGTAGTGGCAGGCCGTGCACTTGATGTGGTCCGTTTCGAGCAGGGCCGCGCGGGCCTTTTCGATTACGGCGGATTCGGCTTCGGAGAGGGGCTTGAAGTCCTTCATGAACGACAGGTTGTCCCTCATCTGCCCGGGCGAGGACATCCCGCTCAGGACCATCATGACCTGGGGGAGGGAAGCCGCGAAACGGATGGCCCAGGAGGCGCAGGATGCGTCGGGATCTGCTTCCTTCAGGACCTTTTCTACCGGAACGGGAGGTGCTGCGAGGGTGCCGCCCTTGACCGGCTCCATGACCACCACGGGCACGTCGTGCCTTGCGGCTACCTCGTAATTGGCGCGGCTGAGGATATTGGTGTCTTCCCAGTCGGCATAGTTTATCTGGAGCTGGACGAATTCGGCGTCGGGATGCTCGGTGAGAAGGCGGTCGAGCAGCTCTGGACCGTCGTGGAACGAGAATCCCCAGTGGCGGATAAGGCCCTGCTCCTTCAGGCCCTTCACATAGTCCCAGAGCCCGTAGGAATCGTATAGCTGCACGTTGCTGCTTTCCAGGGAATGAAGGAGATAGAAATCGAAATAACCTGCGCCCGTCCTTTCCAGGCTCTGCCGGAACTCCGACTTTGCTTCCTCCTCGTTTTTGGCCGCCCAGGAGGCCGCATTCAGCTTGGTGGCAAGGTAGTAGCTATCGCGCGGATGCCT
>JAFZLP010000057.1 GCA_017551405.1 Bacteroidales bacterium | reverse complement strand
GAGTCGCGGACTGCGACGGCGGCCGGATTGACGGTGTTGAGATAGCGGTGGTTGCGGGACGCCACGCCGACGCCGCCCATGCTGTAGTTGTACGCCGAGGACGCCTGCGTGAGGTTGCCTACCGCGAAGATGGAGTAGGGGGAATACGAAGAGTATTCGCCGCTCTGCGCGAAGGCGGGAAGGGAGAACGCCGCAAGGAGCGCCGCTGCGAGTATGCTATATGTTCTTCTCAACATAATCGTTCGTCATGATGGCCATGCCCATAAGCACCAGGTTGCTCATTACGAACAGCGAGTACTTCATGCGCTTGGCGAAATATATTGCGTCGCCCCCGGTGAAAACCACGACGTTGCCCGGAAGCTGGCGGATATAGCCTTCGATTTCAAACATTATGCCCGAAATGACACCGGACTCTATGGAGCTCTGGAGGGAGTTGCCTTCCTGCGGGAATTTCTGGGGCGTGTTCACCAGCGGCAGTGCCTTTGCGTAGCGGTTCAGGGCCTTGAACCTGGTGCGGCAGCCCGGGGAGATGTTGCCCCCGCGGTACTGGCCGTCGGCATCTACCAGGTCGATGGTGAGGGTGGTGCCGAAATCGAAGATGGTGCAGGGCTTGCCCTTGAACAGATACCTCACGGCCATGATGGAGGAGGCCCTGTCGTAGCTCAGGTGCTCGGGGATTCCGTAGCGCTGGAGATATTCCAGGTGGCCGCCGTCCAGCACCATGAGATGGTTGCACTGCGCCCTGAGGGATTCCTCTTCGGCGGGGCTGATGGGCCTGGCCGACACCACGGCCATTACATCCGGGCGTTCCTTCTCGGTGATACTCAGGATGAAATCCATGGTTTTCTCGCCCTGGTACCGGAAGGTCTTGCCGAGGGTGACCCCCTCGGCCCATGCGGCCTTGAGCGCGGTGTTGCCTATTTCTATTACCAGGTTTGCCATGGTGTCCCGTATATATATACAGCCTGCAAATTTAACGATTTATTTCGGTAAACCAAACTGCGGCATTTATTGGGAAATGGGGTCGTCGTAGAGCCTCTGCAGGCGCGCAAGCTCTTTTTTGAGGCTGTCCGTTACCGCTTCGGTTCCCGGCTGCCCGTAGATGTTCTTCATCTGGAGCGGATCGGCCTCCAGGTCGAAGAGCTCCCATTCGTCGATGTCGTTGTAGAAATGCATCAGCGAATAACGGGCCGTGCGCACCCCGTAATGCCTGCGCACGCTGTGCTCTGCGGGGTATTCGTAGTAGTGGTAGTAGAGCGACTTTCTCCAGTTTTCAGGCGCCGCCCCTTCAAGCAGGGGGAGGTAGCTTTCTCCCTGGATGTCATCGGGAATGGGAATTCCCGCCAGGTCGAGGAAGGTGGGGCCGTGGTCTATGTTCTGCACGAACTCCGCAATGTCGCCGGTGCGGTGGGGCAGGTCGTCGGGCGGCCTGACCAGCAGCGGGGTGCGGAAACTCTCCTCGTACATGAACCGCTTGTCGAAATAGCCGTGCTCGCCCATGAAGAAGCCCTGGTCGGAAGTGTAGACGACAAGGGTATTGCGCAGCAGGCCGTGGTCGCGGAGGTAATCGTACACCCTCCCTACGTTGCGGTCTACCGAATGGATGACCCGGCAGTAGTCGCGCATGTAGCGCTGGTATTTCCACTCCGCAAGGGCGTTCCCTTTCAGGTTCGCCTTCTTGAAGTCCTTGATTATCGGGCCGTAATGCGCGTCCCAAGCCGCCTGCTGGGCCCTGTTCATGTGACCCGGAATGCTGTCGGAGCCCACCGGAAGGTACATCTCGTAACCCCAGCTTTCCAGTTCGGGATTCTCCGGGGTGTGAATCTTCCTTTCAGGATCGGCCATCTTGAGGTCATAGACAAGGTTCATGTCCTTGATTATGCTCATTTCCTGCAGCCCGGCCGCCTCCCGCCCGGAGTAGTCGTCATAGAAATTCTCCGGCAGGGGGAAAGTCGCATCGGAGAAGAGGTCCAGGTCCTGCACGTCCGGCATCCAGGTGCGGTGGGGGGCCTTGTAGTGCAGATAAAGGCAGAAGGGTTTGGATGCGTCGCGGCCGCTTTCCAGCCACTCCAGGGCCAGGTCGGTGGTGATGTCAGTGCTGTAGCCGTAGCGCACCAGGGTGTCACCGTTCTGCACGAAAGTGGGGTTGTAGTAGGTTCCCTGGCCGATGAGGATGTCCCACCAGTCGAAGCCGGTAGGCTCGCTCACCAGATGCCATTTTCCTATCATGGCGGTTTCGTATCCGCCCTCCTGCAGGAGTTTGGGGATGGTCTGCTGGCTGCCGTCGAAGATGCCGTGTTCGTTGTTGGTGAATCCGTTCTTGTGGCTGTGCTTGCCGGTGAGCAGGCAGGCTCTGGAGGGGCCGCTCAGGGAGTTGGCCACGAAACTGTTGGTAAAGCGGCATCCCTCTTCGGCCAGACGGTCGATGGCGGGAGTCTCCATGTAGCGGCGGTCGTACGCGCTCACCGTCTGGTAAGAGTGGTCGTCGCACATGATGTATACTATGTTGAACTTCTTTCCGTCCGCGGCGCGGCGCTCCTGGTTCCGTTTGCAGGAGGTGGGGAGCAGGGTGCCGGCGAGGGCGGCGGTTCCGGTGAGGGCGTACAGCAGTTTCATTTCAGTTTGCTCAGAAGGGCGTAAGATTCCCGCAGGCTTTCAATGCCGTGGGCGACTAGTTTGAGGCGGTTGTCCGTCTGCTTGAGCGCGAACGGCGGGGAAACTTTCTTCATGATGCCCGCGAACACGCTGGAAGAATAGTAGGACGACCTCGGGTCGGACACGAAGAAGCAGATGAGCATCCCGTTCCGGAAGATTATCTTCTCGAAGCCGAGGGTCGACCCCAGATTGCGCATCCTGACCACTTCGAAAAGATTCGCAAGTTCCTCAGGCACAGGGCCGAAGCGGTCTTCTATGATGGAGGCGTAGCGTTCCAGTTCCTTCTCCGATGTACTGGAGTCGAGCTGCTTGTAGATGCGTATCTTTTCGGCCTGGACGTTGATGTAGTCGTCGGGGATGAGCGCCACCTGGTCGGTTTCGATGGAACATTCGTCCACATAGGCACCCTTCGAGCCGCGGGTTACGGTAGAACCCGTCTCCACGCCCAGTTCCTCCATGGCCTCCTCCAGTATCTTCTGGTAGGTTTCATACCCCATTTCGGTGATGAAGCCGCTCTGTTCCGCCCCCAGCAGGTTGCCGGCGCCGCGGATGTCGAGGTCCTGCATGGCGATATTGAATCCGCTTCCGAGGTCGCTGAATTCCTCGATTGCGCGCAGCCTCCGGCGGGCGTCGTCGGTGATGCTCACCAGCGGCGGAACTATCAGGTAGCAGAAGGCCTTGCGGTTGCTTCTGCCCACCCTGCCGCGGAGCTGGTGCAGGTCGCTCAGGCCAATGTTCTGGGCCTGGTTGATGATGATGGTGTTGGCGTTGGGGATGTCCAGGCCGTTTTCGATTATGGTGGTGCACAGGAGCAGGTCGGAATCTCCCCTGATGAAGCCGAGTATCTTGTTTTCCAGCTCTTCCGCCTTCATCTGTCCGTGTGCCACGCAGATGCGCATGTCCGGCACCACGCGGTGAAGGATTTCCTCGATGGCGGGTAGTTCCTCCACTTTATTGTGCAGGAAGAAGACCTGTCCCTGGCGGTTTAGTTCGTAGTTGATGATGCTGCGGATCTCGTCTTCGCTGAAGAGGATGATTTCCGTCTGGATGGGGATGCGGTTCGGCGGGGGCGTCTGGATAATGGACAGGTCGCGCGCACCCAACAGGCTGAACTGCAATGTCCTGGGTATCGGGGTGGCGGTGAGGGTGAGGGTATCTACATTGGCCCGCAGCTGGCGGAGTTTCTCCTTGGCGGCGACGCCGAATTTCTGCTCTTCGTCTATCACCAGCAGCCCCAGGTCCTTGAATTTAAAGGCGGGGTTGAGCAGTTTGTGGGTGCCGATGATGATGTCTGTCTGCCCCGATTCGAGCCTTTCCCTGATTGCGGAGATTTCCTTTGCCGTCTTGAGGCGACTCACGAAGTCGATGCTGCAGGGGAAGCCCTTCAGGCGGTCTACGAATGTGTTGTAATGCTGGAGAGCCAGGATGGTGGTGGGAACCAGGACCGCAACCTGCTTGCTGTCGCTGACGGCCTTGAAGGCCGCCCGGATGGCTATCTCCGTCTTTCCGAAGCCCACGTCTCCGCAGATCAGGCGGTCCATGGGGAAGTTTTCCTCCATGTCGTGCTTGACCGCACGGGTGGCGGTTTCCTGGTCGGGAGTGTCCTCGTACATGAAGGACGATTCGAGTTCTTCCTGCATGTAGGTGTCGCCGGAGAAGGCAAAACCCCTGGTGGCCCGGCGCTTGGCGTACAGCCTGATGAGGTCTTTGGCGATGTCCTTTACCTTGCTCTTGGCACTGCTCTTCAGGTTCGACCAGGTCTTGCCTCCGAGTTTGTTGATTTTCGGGGGCTCGCCGCCGGCGGAGCGGAACCGCGATATCTTGTTGATGGCATGGACGTTTACGAACACCACGTCGCCGTCGCGGTAGAGGATTTTCACCACTTCCTTGGCGCGGCCCTTGTCGTCGTACATCTTCACCAGGCCGCCGAACACTCCCACGCCGTGGTCGATATGAACCACGTAATCGCCTATATTGAAGGAATTCAAGTCGTTGAGTGTCAGCTGTTCCGTCTTTTCCACGCTGCGGCGCATGCGAACCCTGTGGAAGCGGTCGAAAATCTCGTGGTCGGTGTAGCAGCAGATCCTGTCTTCAGCATCGATAAAGCCCGCGTGGATGTTCTTTCCCTTGACGAATTCGGGCAGCACCCCGCCGTCCATGGAAAGGATGCTCTTCACCCTTTCGAGCTGGGATTCCTTCTCGCCGTAGATGTATACCCTGTAGTTGTTTTCGATGCGGGTGCGGATGTCGCCGGAAAGCAGGTCGAAGTTCTTGTTGAAGGAAGGCTGCGGAGAGATGCTGAAAGTTATGGCGGGTTTGTCCCGGTCTTCCAGGGGAACGTCGGTATATACCCTCTTGAAGGGCATAAGGGATTCGAAGAAGCCCCTGTCTTTATAGACGTCGGAGGAGTCGAGCCAGACGAGGGTTTTCGCCGGCAGGATTTCAGTTATGCTCCTTCCGTTCTCGTTGTCTTCCGCCAGCAGGTTCGACACCACCCCTATCTTTTCCACCTCTTCCCTGGACATCTGGGTGTTGGGGTCGAATACCTTGATATCCTCGACTTCATCTCCCCAGAAAGAGACCCTGTAAGGCTCGTTGTTG
>JAFZLP010000056.1 GCA_017551405.1 Bacteroidales bacterium | reverse complement strand
GAAGGATCCAGCAGGCGCACGCAGTCGCAGGCCGAAGCCGCACGCTGGTCGAACTGTCCGGGCAGATACTCTATTGCCAGGGTGGAGGCGCCTTCGGGAAGACCGAGTGCGGCGAGGCCGGCCTCTTCCGACACCGTCACCTCGTCGGTGGCCTTTTCGGCGAAAACCCGCCATGCCGCCTTTTCCAGAAGGTCTTCCCTGAAGCCTTCCAGGTCATATACATTCAGCACCCTGAGGCTCCCGGCGTCGATGGAGAGGTTCTCTTCCAGCTCGGAGCGGAGCGCCTCTGCCTCAGCCCTGAAGCCCGGGCGCTTTTCTACGAATACACGGTGAAGCCTGGTCATTTCGATTCGGGGGGCAGGGTGATTTTGCTTATCTTTTCTTTCTGCTCGCGGCGGAAATCGTCGAGGCGGGCCGAGAGAGCCGGATCGGACAGGGCGAACATCTCCACCGCCAGGAGGGCGGCGTTCTTGGCGCCGTTTATGGCCACGGTAGCCACCGGCACGCCGGAGGGCATCTGCACGGTGGAGAGCAGGGAATCCATGCCTCCGAGGCCCTTGGTCATGACAGGCACGCCGATTACCGGCAGCGTGGTATAGGAGGCTATCACTCCCGCAAGGTGGGCGGCGCCGCCGGCGCCGGCGATGAACACACGCACTCCGCGTTCACCGGCACCCTTGACATAATCCGCAAGGAGTTCCGGCGTCCTGTGGGCGCTCAGCACCTTTTCTTCATACTCCACCCCGAACGAGGCAAGCGTCTGCGCAGCACCCGACATAACCTCGTAGTCGCTGGCAGATCCCATTATGACTGATACTTTCATATTTATTTGATTTTACCTTCTATGAGTCCCTCGATTACCGAGGGGAAATGTTCCATTTCGAGGACATGCTCCTTTTCGGCGATATCCCCGGCAGTGTCGGACGGAAGGACGGGTACGCTGAACTGCGCGATTATCTGCCCGCCGTCCACCTGGGAGGTGACATAATGCACCGTCATGCCAGTAACGCTCTCGCCGGCGGCCTTCACCGCTTCGTGCACGTGGTGTCCGTACATGCCCTTGCCCCCGAATTTGGGCAGGAGCGCGGGATGCAGGTTCACCACCTTGCCGGGATACGCCTCGAGCACGAAATCGGGCACCACCTTCAGGAAGCCCGCCAGCACTATCCACTTGGTTTTATACTTCCTGAGAAGCGGCAGCACCACCTCAGGATCGTTCAGTTCAGACTTCGAAAGGACGGCAGTCGGCACTCCGAGATTCTTCGCCCTCACAAGGGCGTAGGCGGAGGGGCTGCTGCTCACCACAAGCGCGACCTTTGCCCGGGACGAGGTGCCGAAGTGCCTGATAAGGGCTTCGCAGTTGGTACCGTTGCCTGAGACGAAGACTGCTATCGGTGTCATTTCCTTGACAGATAATCTTTTATATCCTGTTCGATGCCTGCGGCGGAGTATTCGGTTTTACGGAAGGGCTCGCCGGTGATATGCTCGTAGAGCTCTATGTATCTGGCAGTTATGCCTTCAACGACCTGGGGCGTCATTTCGGGGACCTTCTCCCCTTCGCGCCCGCGGAAGCCGTTGGCCATGAGCCATTCGCGGACGAACTCCTTGGACAGCTGGCGCTGGGGTTCGCCCTTCCTGAGCCTTTCCTCGTAACCCTCTTTGTAGAAGTACCTGGACGAATCGGGCGTGTGGACCTCGTCCATGAGGATTATCCTGCCGTCTTTCTTGCCGAATTCATACTTGGTGTCCACCAGGATGAGCCCGCGGGAGGCTGCGATCTCCTGCCCCCTGGCGAAGATGGCCCGAGTGTACCTTTCCAGCTGGGAGTACTCCTCTTCGGTGGCGAGGCCGTAGGCAAGGATTTCCTCGCGGGAGATATCCTCGTCGTGCCCCTCGACCGCCTTTGTGGTGGGGGTTATTATAGGCTCGGGGAATGCCTGGTTTTCAACCATGCCCTCGGGGAGAGCGACGCCGCACAGGCTGCGCTTGCCGGCTTTGTACTCCCTCCAGGCGTGGCCTGCCAGGTATCCGCGGATAACCATTTCGATTTTGAAGGGTTCGCACCTGAGGCCAAGCGTCACCGCAGGATTCGGAACGGCGATCTTCCAGTTGGGAAGGATGTCAGACGTAGCGTCCAGGAACTTGGCGGCTATCAGGTTGAGAATCTGCCCCTTGTAGGGTATTCCGGCGGGAAGGACCACGTCGAAGGCGCTGATACGGTCGGTTACGACCATGGCCAGAAGGTCCTCTCCTACCTCATAGACATCACGCACTTTTCCGACATACTTTCCGCCCTGGCCAGGCAGAGAGAAGTCGGTACTAACTATTGCTTTCATTTCTTTTGGAAATCAAAGCACGAAGTTACTACATTTCCATGAGGAAACGTGCAGGAAAAATATTATTTTTGCACATCTTTTCAACAAAATATGGAACTGTCTCCGCTCACTGCCGTTTCCCCCTTGGACGGAAGGTATTCCTCCAAGACTGCCCCCTTGCGCGATTACTTCAGCGAATACGCCCTTATCCGATATCGTGTCAGGATAGAGATTGAATATTTCAAAGCACTGTGTCTCATTCCGTTACCCCAGCTCAAAGGAGTCAATACGGAAGGCCTGGACAGGCTTTGGACTGAGTTCTCCCTGCAGGACGCGGCAAGGGTCAAGGAAATCGAGCGCACCACCAACCACGACGTCAAGGCCGTGGAGTACTGGATCAAAGAGCATCTGGCAGGATTCGGGCTTGACGGAAAGGCCGAATTCATCCATTTCGGGCTCACCTCGCAGGACATCAACAACACCGCCCAGCCGCTCATGCTCAAGGAGGCTGTGGAGAAGGTGTATCTCCCTGCCCTGAAGGAAGTTACGGCCAGTCTCGAGGCGCTTGCGCAGGAGTGGAAGGACGTGCCGATGCTGGCTCACACCCACGGCCAGCCCGCCACGCCCACCAGGGTGGGCAAGGAACTGGAGGTTTTCACCGCCAGGCTCAGGGAGCAGACCGGCATACTCGAGTCGCTCCCCTATCCCGCCAAGTTCGGCGGCGCCACCGGTGGCATGAACGCCCACAAGGTGGCCTACCCGGCAGTTGACTGGAACTCATTCGCCGACGCATTCGTGAGCGGTCTCGGCCTCAGGCGTTCATATCCCACCACCCAGATAGAGCACTACGACGGGCTTGCCGCCATATTCGATGCGGTAAGGCGTATCAACGTAATACTCATCGACTTATGCAGGGACATCTGGACCTACATTTCAATGGAGTATTTCCACCAGAAAGTGGTGGCCGGCGAAGTCGGTTCCTCCGCAATGCCCCACAAGGTCAACCCCATCGATTTCGAGAACGCCGAGGGCAACCTCGGAATGGCAGACGCGGTGCTCACTTTCCTGAGTCTCAAGCTGCCGGTATCGCGGCTCCAGAGAGACCTCACCGACTCCACCGTCCTCCGCAACATGGGAGTTCCCTTCGGCCATGGCATGACAGCTCTGGCCTCCATCAAGAAGGGCCTGGGCAAGCTCATCCTCAACCGCAAGGCCATTGAAGCCGACCTCGACCGCAACTGGGCCGTGGTGGCGGAAGCCCTCCAGACCATACTCCGCCGCGAGGGCTATCCCAAGCCTTACGAGACGCTGAAAGCCCTCACCCGGACGGGCGAGGGCATCTCGAAGGAAAGTGTCAGGGCCTTCATCGACTCGCTGGATGTTCCCGAAAGCGTCAAAGCCGAAATGAGGGCCGTCACGCCGGAGTCTTACACCGGTTTCTGATACTCGATAATGGTGTCGCGGTCGGGGCCAAGCGAGACTATCCGGATGGGCACGCCGATCTCTTTTTCAAGGAAAGCCACATAGTCGTTGAACTCCTTGGGCAGGCTCGCCGGATCGGTGACGCCCTGGAGGTGGCAGTGCCAGCCCTTGAATTCGGTATACACAGGTTCCACCGGAGCGTCGGTTTCGGCGGGGACTTCGTTTATGACGGTGTCTCCAAGCTTGTAGGCCGTGCAGACCTTGATGCTCTCGAAGCTGTCCAGGCAGTCGGCTTTCATCATTATGAGGTCGGTGACGCCGTTCACCATCACGGCGTATTTGAGCGCCACCAGATCGAGCCAGCCGGTGCGCCTCGGACGGCCGGTCACGGCTCCGAATTCATGGCCGGCGGCACGGATGGCCGCGCCCGTTTCGTCGAACAGTTCAGTGGGGAACGGGCCTTCGCCCACGCGGGTGCAGTAGGCCTTGAACACGCCGAACACCCTTCCGATACGGCCGGGCGCCACACCCAGACCGGTGCACACTCCACCGATACAGGTGTTGGACGACGTGACGAACGGATAGGAGCCGTGGTCCACGTCGAGCATGGAGCCCTGGGCGCCCTCCGCCAGCATGGTTTTGCCGGAAGACAGCAGGTCGTTCACGAAATATGCGCCGTTCACCATCCGGAAGCCGCGGAGGAACTCCACCGCTTCCAGGAACTCGGCGTCGGCGGCGTCGGGATCGCATTCGAATCCGATTGCCTTGATGCGGGCCACATGGGAGGCCTTGAGGGCCTTCCACATATCCACGAAGTCGGACCGGAAGATGTCTCCCGCGCGCAGGGATACGCGCGCGATTTTATCGGTATAGGCAGGACCTATGCCCCTGAGGGTGGAGCCTATCTTCTTGCCTTTGGCCGCCGCCCACTCGTTTGCGGCGTCGAGAAGGCGGTGGGTGGGAAGGATGAGGGTGGCCTTGCGGCTGATCACAAGCCTTTCGCGGGCATCGGCCCCGAGCTCCAAAGCCTGGCCGCATTCCTCACGGAATTCAATCGGATCGAGCACCACGCCCCCGCCGATAAGGTTGATGCAGCCTTTGCGGAAGATGCCGGACGGCAGGCTCCTCGCCGTGAAATGACGGCCTTCGAACAGGAGGGAATGGCCCGCGTTGGGACCGCCCTGGAACCTGGCTACGGCAGGATACCTGCCTGCGAGCACGTCTACTATCTTGCCTTTTCCTTCATCTCCCCACTGGAGGCCGAGAACCACGTCTAATTTTGCCATATACTGGTACTGGTTATTTCAGATTCTTTAAAAGGATTTCGCCCATTATCTTGAAACAGGCGGCATTGGGATGCACGTTGTCGTGGGTATAGGGACCGTTGGCCGTGAAATCCAGGCCCTCGAAATAGTCTATGAACTTGATATGCTTGGCCTTAGCGTATGCCTGCAGCTTGGCGTTGATGTCCTTCACCGTTTCGGTGACATCTCCGGCTTCGGGACGCCATCCGATATAGGTGGAGGGCGTGAGGGCGCACAGGACGGGCTTGATGTGGTTGGCCTTGGCCAGCTCGCACATGCTGATTATGTTTTCCACGATTTCCTTGGGACGCGAAGCGCCGGTGTTGAGGCCAACGTCGTTGATGCCGGCGAGAATGACCACATACTTGGGACGCAGGGCGATGACGTCGGTGCGCATGCGGCAGAGGATCTGCGCGGTGCACTGGCCGGAGATGCCGCGGTCCAGGAAGTTGTTGTCGGTGAAGAAGTCGGGATCGGCATCTTTCCAGATCTGGGTGATGGAATCGCCCAGAAGGACTGCCCTGGGCCTTACGGTGACAGCCGCGTTTTCTTCTTCGTATCGTTTTGCGTTAGGGAAATCGGCGTTCTGCGCAAATGCGCCGAGGCAGCAGAACAGCATCGAAACAATGAACAGTGCTTTTGTTTTCATAGCGTAAAGATAGCAAATAAATGGATGCCGGCCACAATTATTTTTACACATCGGATTGTTCATAAATTTGTTGAAAAAGTGCATGGCCGGTGCCTGCCCTGAATTATTTTTTGCTTACCTTTGCAAAACTGAAGTAAAGTATGTCTTTTATCCAGGAAAGAATCGTACAGGAAGGTCTCACTTTCGACGACGTACTTCTGGTCCCGGCGTGGTCCGAAGTACTTCCAAGGGAAGTTTCCCTCAAAAGCAAATTCTCCAGAAATATCAGTGTCGAGCTGCCGATAGTATCAGCTGCGATGGACACAGTCACTGAAGCCCCTATGGCCACGGCTCTTGCAAAGGAAGGTGGAATAGGGGTTATTCATAAGAACATGTCCATTGAAGACCAGGCCGCACAGGTGGCCCAGGTCCGCGTCCAGGGCCTCTTGGTCGCCGCAGCTCTCGGCATCACCGGAGATGTCCTGGAAAGGGCTGCGGCCCTGAAGGAAGCCGGTGTCGATGCTGTAGTGCTCGATTCCGCCCACGGACACAGCCGGGGCGTGATCAAGGCCCTGCGCAAGGTCAAGGCGGCCTTCCCCGACCTCGACGTCGTGGTGGGCAACGTAGCCACCGCCCAGGCCACCAGATGCCTGATAGAGAACGGCGCCGACGCCGTCAAGGTGGGCATAGGCCCCGGCAGCATCTGCACCACCCGCGTGGTGGCGGGTGTGGGAGTCCCCCAGCTCACCGCCATCTACGACTGCGCCAAGGCGGCCGAAGGCAGCGGAGTCCCCATCATAGCCGACGGCGGCCTGCGCTACAGCGGCGACCTGGTGAAGGCCTTTGCGGCCGGAGCCGACTGCGTGATGTGCGGCAGCATGTTCGCCGGCACCGCGGAAGCCCCCGGCGAGATCTTCGAAGACTTCAAGAACGGCAAGAAATTCAAGATTTACCGAGGCATGGGCAGTATCGACGCCATGGAGGCGGGCTCGAAAGACCGCTATTTCCAGACCGGTGCCATGAAGCTCGTGCCTGAAGGAATAGTCGGCAGGGTGCCCTACAAAGGCCCGGTCGGAGACGTCATCTACCAGCTGATTGGCGGTCTTCGCAGCGGCATGGGCTACTGCGGGGCCCAGAACCTCGAAACCCTCAGGCAAGCCACGTTCGTCCGCATCACTTCGAACGGAGTCGTCGAGAACCATCCCCACGACCTCACCATCGCCAAGCCCGCCCCGAACTACAACAAGTAACTTATTCCCCTAAATAATCATTTTAATACAAACAAATGACAAAGCAAACCCAAACAGCCGTCTTCGATGCAAGGTCGCTCGGAACCGGCAAAATGCTGACGCTGGGCCTCCAGCACATGTTCGCCATGTTCGGCGCCACCGTCCTGGTGCCGGTAATCACCGGTCTCTCGATGAGCGCCACCCTGCTCTTCGCAGGTCTCGGCACCCTCATCTTCCATCTCTGCACCAAAATGAAGGTTCCCGCATTCCTGGGTTCATCCTTCGCGTTCCTCGGCGGATACGCCACCGTGGTGCAGATGGGCATGGCCGGCGGCCTCACCCAGGCACAGGCCCTTCCCTATGCCTGCATCGGCGTCTTCTGCGCAGGCCTCATGTACTTCGTGCTCGCAGGCCTCTTCGCCTGGTTCGGGCCCAAGAAGGTGATGCGCTTCTTCCCGCCCATCGTCACCGGTCCCATCATCATCGCAATCGGCCTCACCCTTTCCGGCTCGGCCATCTCCAACTGCACCCAGAACTGGTGGATCGCCCTGCTCGCGATCGTCATCATCGTAGTTGCCAACATCTGGGGCAAGGGCATGATCAAGATCATCCCCATCCTGCTCGGCGTGCTCGGCTCCTACATCGTTGCAGCATGCTTTGGCCTCTGTGACTTCACCCCGGTGAAGGAAGCCGCCTGGATCGGCCTTCCCGTCAAGTGGGACAACACCGCCATCGCAGTGTTCTCCAATCCCAACTGGGGCCTCATCGTGGCCGCCATCATCGCCATCCTGCCCATCTCTCTCGCAACCATGATGGAGCACATCGGCGACATGTGCGCGATCTCCTCGACCACCGGAATCAACTACCTCGAGAATCCCGGCCTGCACCGCACCCTCATGGGCGACGGTCTTGCAACCGCCCTCGCATCGGTATTCGGCGCACCTGCCAACACCACCTACGGCGAGAACACCGGTGTGCTCAACCTCACCAAGGTTTACGACCCGCGCGTGATCCGCATCGCCGCCATTTTCGCGATCGTCCTTTCCTTCTGCCCGAAGTTCTCGGCCATCATCGCCTGCATGCCCGCAGCCACCATCGGAGGCGTTTCCCTGGTGCTCTACGGTATGATAAGCGCAGTGGGTGTCCGCAACATCGTCGAAAACCAGGTGGACTTCAAGGCCTCCCGCAACGTCATCATCGCGGCCCTCATCCTGGTGCTCGCAATCGGCATCAAGTACGGCGCCAACGACTCCGTATCCATCGGCTTCACCTCCCTTTCCGGCCTTGCAATCGCAGCCATCGTGGGTGTTATCCTGAATGCCGTCCTGCCCGGTAAGGATTATGAATTCGGCACCAACGCCAAGGGCGACACTTCAGTCGACTTCGAAGTCAACCGTCTCGAAAACAACAAGTAACATAATGGACAATTCTCTGGAGGAGCTTCTCCTTAAAAACCTCAAAAGCATCCCCGATTTTCCCGTGAAGGGCGTCCTCTTCAGGGATGTGACCACCCTGTACGGCAACCCTGAATGTCTCAGGGCCATGGTAGCGGCAATAGCCTCCACCTACCGTGACTGCGGAATCACCAAGGTACTGGGAATTGAATCCCGCGGTTTCATCGCCGGAGCGGCCATCGCCTGTGAGCTCGGCGCCGGATTCGTACCCGTGCGCAAGCCCGGCAAGCTGCCCCGCGACGTGTACTTCGCGACGTACCAGAAAGAGTACGGACCGGACACGATAGAAATCCACAAGGACGCCCTCAGCAGCGACGACGTGGTGCTCATCCATGACGACCTTCTCGCCACCGGAGGCACCAGCGCCGCGACCGTCGAGCTCATGAGCCATTTCGGCATAGAGAAAATCTACGCCAACTACATCATCGAACTCACGAGCGAATTCCCCGAGGCACGGTCCAGGGTTGGCGTGCCGGTAACTTCCCTTTTAAAACTCTAACCTACCTATTAAATATCAACTTCATAAATTACATTTTATGCAGCTCAAACATTTCTTCGCCGCAGCAGCGGTGATCGCCTTCGCTCAAGGAGCGTTCGCACAGACCAACGTTCAGACCTTCTATGATTTCGGCAACGGCCGCAACTACATCACCACCACCTTCGAGATGTTCAAGGGTGACGAATTCGGTGACACTTTCTTCTTCATCGACCACTACTACGCCACCGCGGCGCAGAGGGCTGATGGCCTGGCAAGTGCAATAAACGGCAGCTATTTCGAAATCGAACGCGGCATCAACTTCTGGCAGGACTCCTCCCTCAAGGACCTCAGCGGCCATATCGAGTATGACGGCAGCAGCTGGGGCGCAGGCCTCCTCTGCATCGGCGCAAAGTATTTCCTCCATTCAGCCGATTACAGCAAGACCTTCACCGCGGCCCTCATGTACGACTATCACATTGGCGTTGGCGGTGCCGACATCCCCATCAAGTTCTCCGGCGTCTGGGGCTTCAACGACCTCTTCGGGCTCAAGGGCCTCGTCTTCAAGGGCTTCATGGATATCTGGGGCAACAACAGCATCTTTGCAGACGGTTCCACCGCAAAGTTCTCCGTCCTCACCGAACCCCAGCTCTGGTTCAACCTGGGCAAGACCTTCGCCAACCATCTCGACATCGGTACCGAAATCGAGCTTTCATACAACTTCGCCGGCAACAAGGGCTTCATGTGCAACCCCTGCGCCGGTCTCCGCTGGACCTTCTAGCCTATGTCAGCATTCCATAAACTGTTCGGGTTCGACCCGTCCAAGAACAACGTCCGCACGGAAATCCTTGCGGGCCTGACCACCTTCCTGACGATGGCCTACATCCTGGCCGTCAATCCGGGTATCTTCAGCGCTCTGCCAGGAATGCCCGCAGGTTCGGTGTTCACTGCAACCGCCCTCGCAGCCATCGTCGGTACGCTGGTGATGGCCCTCTATGCCAAGAAGCCTTTCGCCCTCGCCCCCGGCATGGGCCTGAATGCGTTCTTCGTATTCACGGTCTGCCTCGGCATGGGTCACACCTGGCAGTTCGCCCTCACGGCAGTCCTCCTCGAAGGTATCATCTTCATCATCCTGACTGTCACCAAGGTACGCTCGTGGCTCATCAACGCCATTCCCGGCACGCTTAAGAAAGCCATCGGCGCGGGTATCGGCCTCTTCATTGCCTTCATCGGCATGCAGAACGCCGGCATCATCGTGAATAACGACGCCACCCTCGTTTCGCTGGGCGACCTTACCCACGGCAAGGCCCTCCTCGGCATGATCGGCCTCTTCATCACCGCCGGCCTCGTGATGGCCAAGGTGCGCGGAGGCATCCTCTGGGGCATCCTCGTCACCGCCGCCCTCGGCCTCCTCATCAAGGATCCCGCAACCGGCGCTGCAATCACCACCCTTCCCAAGGCGGTCGTCTCGATGCCCGACAGCATCGGCCCGATCTTCTGCAAGTTCGAGTGGGGCCAGATCCTCAGCTGGGACATGCTCGCAGTCGTGTTCACCTTCCTGTTCATCGACATGTTCGACACCATGGGCACCATCATCGGCGTCCATCAGGGTGCCGGCCTTATCGAGAAGGGCAACGACGAGATTCCCGGTGTCGAGAAGATGTTCCTCGCAGACTCCATCGCTACCGTAGCCGGCGCCTGCTTCGGAACCTCCACCACCACTACCTATGTGGAAAGCACCGCCGGCGTGGGTGAAGGCGGCCGTACGGGCCTCACTGCCTTCGCTACCGCTGTCTGCTTCGCACTCGCCCTCTTCCTGAGCCCCATCTTCCTCGCCATTCCCGGCGCGGCCACCGCTCCTGCGCTCATTATCGTAGGTGTGATGATGATGGGTCCCGTCAAGACCATCCACTGGGACGACTACTGCAGGGCAATCCCCGCATTCCTCACCATTATCCTCATGCCTCTGGCTTACTCCATCTCCGACGGCATTCTCATCGGCGTAATCGCTTACGTCATCTGCCATGCCGTCGCCGGCAAGTTCAAAGACATCTCCATAACGATGTGGATACTCGCGGCGCTCTTCATCTGCAAGTACATCTTCATATAGGGCGGTGACGCTCCGTGTTTATTCCGGCACCTGTGCAGTTCTGCACGGGTGCCGTATTTTTTAAATATTTTCTTAACTTTGTTTCGATGGAAGAAACGGTCCTGAAAGCACGGGCTCTCGCCATGGAGGCCCTGAAGGACGAGGTGCGCAGCGACGGCACCCCGTTCATCAGCCATGCCGACAACGTGGCGTCCATCGTGGCCAATGAAATGGGCCTTCCGGAGGAGTGCGTGGCCGCCGTCTATCTCCACGAGGCGACCAGGAAGCACAAAGACCTGGACACCGGCGGCTTTTCGCAGGACATCCTCACGATGGTGGACGGGCTAAACAAGATTTCCACCATCAAGCCGAGGGATACCCGGCTCGAGGCCGAGAAATACAAAAAACTCATAGTCCAGTACAGCACGGACCCCCGCGTGGCGGTGATCAAGCTCGCCGACCGCCTGGAGGTCATGCGCAACCTGTCCATCTTCCCGAAGAGCTCCAGGGACCAGAAGATTCTCGAGACCCTGATGCTCTACATCCCGCTCGCCCACCAGCTGGGGCTCTACAACGTCAAGAGCGAGATGGAAGACATCTACTTCCGCTACGCCGAGCCCGAGCAATACCGCGCCATCACCAACAAGCTAAAAGCCACCGAACGCGACAGGGAGCGCCTGATGATGGAGTTCATCGAACCCCTCAAGCAGAAGCTGTCCTCGGCCGGCATCGAGTACAAGCTCAAGATACGCACCAAGAAGGCATACTCCATCTACCGCAAGATGCAGGTGCAGAAAGTGCCTTTCGAAGGGGTCTACGACGTGTTCGCCATACGTTTCATAATCGAATGCGAGCCCGATCCCGTAAAGGAGAAGGACCTCTGCTGGAAAGTGTACGGCTACGTTACGGAAGAATACGAGCCGGACACTTCGCGCCTGCGCGACTGGCTCACCACCCCCAGGCCCAACGGCTACGAAAGCCTGCACATCACGGTCAAGAACAAACGGGGCGCTTATGTCGAGGTGCAGATACGCACCACCCGCATGGACGAAGAGGCCGAGAGCGGCTCCGCCGCGCACTGGTCGTACAAGGGCGTGCAGCACGAGGCGAACCTCGACCGCTGGCTCTCATCGGTCCGCTACGCGCTCGAGCATCCCGCAGACGTCAAGGCGGAAGACCTTCCCCAGCCGCCTTCAAGGGAGATATTCGTATTCACCCCGTCCGGAGAGCTGAGGATCCTTTCCGCAGGCTCGTCGGTGCTGGACTTCGCCTTCAACATCCACTCCAACATCGGCACCCACTGCATAGGGGGCCGCGTGAACGGCAGGGGCGTCTCCATCAAGGAGAAGCTCAACACCGGAGACGTAGTGGAAATCATCACCGGCAAGAACCAGCATCCCTCCAGGGAATGGCTTAACTGGGTGGTATCTTCAAAGGCCCGCACCAAGATAAAACAGGAACTCGACGCCGAAGAGAGGAAACTCGCCGCGAACGGCAGGGAGATGCTGGAAAGAAGGCTCAGGAACTGGAAGCTGGAATGGCCAGACGACTTCCAGAAAGACTTCATGAAGGCCCGCAAATACACTTCAGTGATACCCTTCATGGCCGATATCGCCAGGGAGGTGATCGACGTGAACGACATCAAGGCCTTCATCCTCCAGAAAAGGGAGGCCCTCGCCGCCGGAACCGACCACGGCCTGATTCCCGAAGTGGACCACAGCCTCAATTACAGCTCCGGCGGAGACGAAATCCTGGTGCTGAACGCCAGGAATGTAAGGGGCCTGGATTACAGGCTGGCCAAATGCTGCAATCCCGTGTTCGGCGACGACGTCTTCGGCTTCGTAACCCGCACCGAGGGCATCAAGATCCACCGCATCTCCTGCCCCAACGCATCCAGGCTCATGGAAATGTACCCCTACCGCATCCAGAAGGTGCGCTGGCAGGAAAGCGCGGCATCGGGCGAATTCATGGTTTCCCTCGCCATCACCGCCACCAAGGAGGCATCGGTCCTGTCTTCCATTACGGAAATAGCCAGCCGCTTCAGGGTATCGCTGCGCAACATCAGCGTGAGCGAGAATTCCCGCAACGGCAACTACGAGATATCCGTCCGCATGCTCGTCCCCTCCAACATGGAGCTCGACAAGGTCATCTCACAGCTCAACTCGCTGAATACGGTCCTGAAAGTCCGCAGGGTGTAAACCACATTCGCACAGGGTATGAAATTCAATCTCGTTTCAGACTACAAGCCTTCGGGAGACCAGCCGGAAGCCATACGGCAGCTCACCGAGGCGCTCGGCAAGGGTGTGGGGGACGTCTGTCTTCTGGGCGTTACCGGCTCCGGAAAGACCTTCACGATGGCGAACGTCATCCAGAACCTGCAGCGGCCCGCCCTCATCCTCAGCCACAACAAAACCCTTGCGGCACAGCTCTACGGCGAATTCAAGGCCTTCTTTCCCGATAATGCGGTGGAATACTTCGTCAGCTACTACGACTACTACCAGCCGGAGGCGTACATCCCCACCACCGACACCTATATCGAGAAAGACCTGAGCATCAACGACCAGATCGAAAAGCTCCGCCTGAGCGCCGCCGGAGCCCTCATGTCGGGAAGGAGGGACGTAATCGTAATATCCTCGGTATCATGCCTTTACGGCATAGGCAACCCGGAAGACTGGCATGCCCAGACCATCACCGTTCGCAAAGGCGAGACCCGCACCCTCACCGGTTTCCTGTACAAGCTGGTGGATGCGCTCTATTCCCGTTCCGAGGTGGATTTCCAGCGCGGCACCTTCAGGGTCAGGGGCGACACGGTGGACGTGTTCCTGGGCGGTTCGGACGAGGCCGTCCGCATCGAATTTTTCGGAAACGAAGTGGA
This sequence comes from Bacteroidales bacterium, assembly GCA_017551405.1. GTDB lineage: Bacteria > Bacteroidota > Bacteroidia > Bacteroidales > UBA932 > Cryptobacteroides. Next base: position 471 of record JAFZLP010000056.1, on the reverse strand, counting down.
CGCGATCTCGCTCATCGAGCCGGTCACCGGCGCGAAGATCGAGGATCTCGAGATGGTGGACATCTACCCCGCCAACAACTTCGTCACCACGCGCGAGCGCGCAATCACGGCAGTCTCCCAGATTCAGGACGACCTCAAGGCCCAGACGGAATATTTCGAGAGCATAGGCAAGCCCCTGGAGGCCAAGCGCCTGCTTCAGAGGGTGGAAAACGACCTCGAGATGATAAAGGAGATGGGCTACTGCCCCGGCATAGAAAACTATTCCCGCTATCTCGACGGGCGCAAGCCCGGCCAGAGACCCTTCTGCCTCATAGACTATTTCCCGAAGGACTTCGTCACCTTCATCGACGAAAGCCACGTCACGCTTCCGCAGATACGCGCCATGTACGGCGGCGACCATTCCAGGAAATCGGTGCTCATTGAATACGGCTTCCGGCTTCCCGCCGCGGCCGACAACCGCCCGCTCACCTT
>JAFZLP010000055.1 GCA_017551405.1 Bacteroidales bacterium | reverse complement strand
CCGAGGTAAACCCAGGTGAAGATGTATATGGTCTGGTTGGAGCGGGTGTTGTAGGTGTTGCGCGAAAGCGAGGAAAGCTCCATGTTGGTGAGCCTCAGGCGCATCTGGCTGGTGTTCGGAATAACCAGCAGCAGGAATACGACGACACCCAGGCCGCCGATGAAATGTGTGCTGCTGCGCCAGAACAGGAGCGCCTTGGGAATGGATTCCACGTCGGCGAGAATGGTCGAGCCGGTGGTGGTGAAGCCGCTGACGCTCTCGAACCAGGCGTTTTCAAGGCTGAATGGACCTCCCCAGAGGGCATACGGAAGCATGCCGAAAACGAATGACAGCAGCCACGACAGGAAGATGATGACATATCCTTCCCGCAGCGTGATGGCAGCCGTTTTCTTTACGAAGATGAAGGGAAAGCCGCCCACAGCGAAGGTGAGCATGAAACTGACTGCAAGAGGAGCAAAAGCCGTGTCCTGAGGGTCTGCAAGGGCAATCACACAGGCTATGAACATGAAAAGCGCATCTGCGAGAAGCGCATATCCCACGTTGCGGCTTATCGTAGTCCAGTTCATCAGGCGTCCGTTTCTTCCGAATTGCCTTTCATTGCCGAGATGCGCTTGCGGAGCAGCCTGTTCTCCCCGGCCACTTCGGAGATGTTGGTGTTGAGTTCGTGAAGATCGTCGTCCCCGGAGAAATCGCAGTTATAGGGGATGTTGTTGGAACGGTACATCACAAGGCCGTCGAGCATCTTGCCGATGGGTCTCACATAATAGACGGTAAGGAAGAAGAGCAGCAGGCCGATCAGGAGCAACCCGACCGCAACGGCCACGATTCCGGGAATGATGCTGCGGTAATAAGTGCTCTGGAAAGTGACGGAGTTCTGTTCGAGATCTTTGTAGATGGAATCCGTGAGGTGGTTGATGTCGCGGCAGAGACGCTTGTAGCGGGGCTGGAGACGCTCGAAAAACCATGAGCGGGTGTCTATGAAGTCGGAGGAAATGACGTCCTGAAGCTCGAGCGAAGTGAGCATGTATGCAGCGTAGGAGTATTCCACCGAGTCGGCCAGGGGGATGATCTCCTTTGTGGAAACGGCCGCGCGGAGGCTGTCGCAGGTGGCGGTGAAGGCCTTGTGATCGAAGGAGGGCATGTCCAGCGAGCTCTCGTCGCCGACGACCGAAAGGATGGAGAGGTTATAGTCGTTGACGGCGTCCGCCAGCTTCTGTGCCAGGTTCACACTCTTGATGTTGTCTGCGACCATGTCTGACACATAAGAGCTTATGTTCCTGTACTCCATGACGGAGATGATGCTGGAGACGAGCAGCACTATTGCGATGGCTCCCAAACTCAACCACAGTTTGGTGCGGAGCGACAATTTTTTAAATTTTTTCATAAAACAAACACAAATATAATAAATATTTCTTAAATTTGTTGCTGCAGCTTCTATTCAATCATGACCGACGAACAGAGAGGAATTATCAGACTGTGTATCCGAAAGGGTGCTTGCAGCATTGCCGATTTCAGTAAAGAACTGAATATCAGCGTACCAACGGCAACCAAAATAGTCTTCCAGCTAATCGAAGACGGCTATCTTCAGGATTGCGGAAAGGTTGGCACAAGCGGTGGCAGAAGGCCAAGCACATACGGCCTCAATCCCGAAGCGGGATATTTCGTGGGCGTGGACATCGCCCGCCAGCATTTCCATATCGCCATCTCCGACTTCAAGGGTGAACTGAAGTTCTACATCCAGGACATTGCCTTCGTGCTCGAGGCCAATGCCGATTCGTTCCGCAGCATATGCCGCAAAATCATGGATTCGGTCACCGGTTCCGGCATCTCGTGGGACAAGGTCCTCGGCGTAGGAATCAGCCTCACGGGCCGCGTGAATCCCGAAAAGGGCTTCAGTCTGTCCTATTTCGTGAGCGACGACATCCCCCTCAAGGATATCTTCCAGCGTGAGCTCGACACCGCGGTCACCATAGAGAACGACTCCAGGGCGATGACTTACGGCGAGTACATGTCCCAGGGCAGCGACACCGACCAGGACATGCTGTTCATCAATCTCAGCTGGGGCCTGGGCATGGGTATGATCCTGGACGGTCACCTGTACTACGGCAAATCCGGATTCTCCGGCGAAATCGGCCATTTCCCCATGCTCGACAACGACATCATCTGCCGCTGCGGCAAGATCGGCTGCCTCGAGACCGGCGCATCCGGCTCCGCCCTCACCCGCTGGATAAAGGAGAGGCTCAAGGAAGGTCGGCGCTCCCCTCTCTGGAGAATCTATGACGAAACGGGAGATATCAGCCTGCAGAACGTGCTTGACGCCGTCGAGAACGAAGACGTCCTTGCGATCGAGGGCATAGGCGAAATCGGCGCCACGCTCGGCAGGGGCATTGCAGGCCTAATCAACGTGTTCAACCCCGGCCTGGTGGTCATCGGAGGCCGCCTCATAGTGGGGCGCGACTATCTTATGCTTCCCATACGAACTGCGGTCAACAAGCTGAGTCTCAGCAAGGTAAGTGCAGACACGAAGATACGCTTCAGCAGGCTGGGACGCTCCGCCGCCGCTATCGGCGACTGCCTCCTCAGCCGTGCGAAACTGCTCGAGCTGCTGTAGTTTAAAGCCTTTCTATTCCGGTTTGTAGGAATCCTTCAGCGAGACGGTCTTGTTGAAGACGAGTTCCTCGGCCGTGCTGTCGGAATCCTTCACGTAATAGCCGGTGCGTTCGAACTGCACTGCGATACCGCTGACGTCATCGGCAAGCGCAGGTTCGGCGTAGCCCGTTCCGAGAGTAAGGGAATCGGGATTCAGGAAGTCCTTGTAGTCCTTGTCTTCGGGAACCTGGCTCATGTCGGACAGGGTGAACAGGCGGTCGTAGTTGCGGAGCGTGATTTTCTTTGCATGCTCCTCGCTCACCCAGTGAATCGTGCCCTTTACGCTGCGCCATTCGCCTGATCCGGGACGGGTGGAGGGATCGTAAGTGCATTTAAGCTCAACCACCTCTCCTGCAGCGTTTTTAACAACTTCGTTACACTTGATGATATAGGTATATTTGAGGCGCACCTCGCCATCGGGCTTGAGCCTGAAGAACTTGTG
>JAFZLP010000054.1 GCA_017551405.1 Bacteroidales bacterium | reverse complement strand
GGGTATGCCTCGCGGCCGGAAGGCCTGCGGAGGATGAGCGAAACCTCGCGGTATGCCACCGCCTGTTTGGAGAGGTCGTCGTAGACCACCAGCGCATGATGCCCTGTGTCGCGGAAGAACTCGCCGATGGCGGCTCCCGCGAAGGGGGCGTAATACTGCAGCGCCGCGGGATCGGCGGCGGTCGCGGCCACCACGATGGTGTAGTCCATGGCGCCCCTCGAGCGCAGCGATTCCACTATGGATGCGATGGTGGAACCCTTCTGGCCCACGGCCACATAGATGCAATAAACGGGCTTTCCGGCCTCGTATTCGGAGCGCTGGTTGATAATGGTGTCGATGGCTATGGCAGTCTTGCCGGTCTGGCGGTCGCCGATAATCAGCTCGCGCTGGCCGCGCCCTATGGGGATCATGGCGTCGATGGCCTTCAGGCCCGTCTGAAGGGGCTCGTTCACCGGCTGGCGGTAGATCACTCCCGGGGCCTTGCGCTCCAGCGGCATATCCACCTTGTCGCCCAGGATGGGGCCGAGGCCGTCGAGCGGTTCGCCCAGCGGATTCACCACGCGGCCGGTCATCTTCTCGCTGACCGGAACGGAGGCGATGCGCCCGAGCTTCCGGACGTTCATGCCTTCCTTCACCTGGTCGGTAGGACCGAGCAGGACGGCGCCCACGTTGTCCTCTTCGAGGTTCATCACCACGGCCTTCACTCCCGAAGAGAACTCCAGGAGTTCACCGGCCTCGGCGTTCGAGAGCCCGTAGATGCGGGCCACGCCGTCGGAGACCTGCAGCACGCGGCCAACCTCCTCGAAACCCACGGAGGTGTCGATGCCGCGGAGCTGTCCGAGCAGGATATCCGAAACCTCGCTTGCTCTTATGTTGTTGTCTGCCATATTCTAAACTAATCTTTGATTCTTTGCAGTGAACTCCCGCCGGATCCGCTCTATCTGCCCCTTCACGCTTGCATCCACCATGCGGTCCCCGACGATGAGCACGAACCCGCCTTCCAGGCCGGGGTCGACTTCGGTGTCGACATATACCTTGCCCCCGAGCAGGCGGGAGATCCTGTCGTAAAGCCCGGGAGAGTCGACGGCGGAAATGAGCCTCACCAGCCGGGCCCCGGTGCTTTCGCAGTAAAGGTGGATGAAGTCGTTCAGGATGAACCGCATGCACCAGCCGCGGCCGTTCCTGTTAACTAGCAGCACCAGCTTGCGGAGATCTTCCTCGAGCGGGTCGGGAATGGTTTCGGGGTTCTTCAGCAACGCCCTGGCCTGGGCGAACACCTGTTCTCCCCTGCCCGACTCCTGAGTAAGCAGGAGCAGGGCCCTGGCATAGCGTGAAGAGATAACCCCGGTGTTCATAAACGTTTAACTCTGCGGTTTTTCCGCGGTTTTCGCGGCCTCGTCCACCAGCCTGTCGATAAGCGCGGACTGTTCGGAAGACGAAGACAGGGTTTTGCGGAGCACCTTTTCGGCCACCTCGACGGACAGCATGGCTACCTGCCTGCGCATGTCGGCCTCGGCGCTGCGGCGGTCGGCCTCGATCTGCATTCTGGCATGCTCGATCATGCGGGCCGTCTCTTCGGCGGCATCGGCCTTGGCCTTTTCGAGGATGAGGTCGCGGGCTTCGGAAGCCTCCTTGAGCATCTTCGCCTGTTCCTTGCGCGTTTCCTCCAGCATCCTGCTGTGTTCGACGTCCATCTGGGCAACGCGCTTTTCCACCTCGTCGGCCTTCACAAGGGAGTCGGCGATGCGGTCTGAACGCTTTTCGACGGCCTGGGTGATAATGGGGAAGCCGAACTTCGCCAGGAGGAAGAACACAATGGCGAAGATGACCACCATCCAGAAGAGGAGGCCGCCGTCCGGTGTAATGAGGTTCATTACCTGATGATGGCGAGAAGACAGGTGATGACGGCGAGGAGCGATGCGCCCTCTATCATACCGGCGACGATAATGACGGTGGTGCGGATGTTGCCAGCCGCTTCGGGCTGACGGGCGATGCCGTCGACTGCGGCCTTACCGACCTTGCCGATGCCGTAACCTGCTACGAATGCAGAAAGAGCTGCGGCCAGTGCAATTCCGGCCTTTCCGAGGACTGCTCCTGCGGCTGCTTGAAGAAGTACGAATGCTAACATGGTTTTATGGATTTAAAAGTTGTTATTCTTTTACCCGCGCCAATCCTATGTAGATCGAGCTGAGCATTGTAAATATGTATGCCTGGATGAAGGAAATCAGCATTTCCAGCACGTCCAGGAAGATTCCGAAAATCACGCTCACCGCGCCCATGCCCGCCAGCATCATGCCCCCGTATTTGGCCATGATGAAGATGATGCACACCATGCAGAGTATCTGGATGTGCCCCGCCAGCATGTTCGCGAACAGTCGGATCGTGAGCGAAAGGGGCTTCACGATGGCGCTGAATATCTCGATGGGCGCCATGATGGGCTTCAGGTACACCGGCACTTCGGGATTGATCATCTCTTTGTAGTAATGCTTTGTTCCCGTGAGGTTTACGGTGAAGAAGGTGAACAGCGCCAGCACCAGCGTGCAGGCGATGTTGCCGGTAAGGTTGGCTCCTCCCGGGAACACCGGGATGATGCCCATGAAGTTGTTCAGCAGTATGAACAGGAAGGCGGTGAGCAGATAGGGCGAATAACGCCGGTAGTCGGGCCCGATGTTGTCCTTTGCCATGTCGTTCACCATGCAGACCAGCGGCTCCATGAGGGCCGCGAGCCCCTTGGGGGCTTCCTTGAGGGAGTCGTGCCGCCTGTACCAGCGGGCAGTAAGGAGCACTATCACCACCAGAAGGATGCTGCTCATCAGCAGCGACAGCACGTTTTTGGTAATGCTGATGTCGAGCGGACGCGAGCCGTCCGCCTGGACTATCTTTCCGGCATGGGGCTGACCCTCGGCGGCGATGTGGAGCCCCTGGTATTCAGCGCCTTCGCCGTGCAGGAGATGCCTGCTGCTGAAGAAGTGCCACTGCCCGTCGCGCGTGCGCACTATGACCGGCAGGTACATGGCCACGCTCCGGCCGTCGCGGGTATTGAAGAAATGCCATTCGTAGGAGTCTCCCACGTGCTCGAAGACCACCTGGGAGATATTGACGTCATTCGGAGACGCAGCCTCCTCCTGAGCGGCCGCGAAGGCCGTTCCGAAAGATAGCAACGCCGCGAGTATGACAATCAGCCTTTTCATGCTTCCTCCTCCTCTTCGGCGCAGATTTCCATTTTGTCGGCGGCGAACCTGACCACGCCGCTCCTGATACGCAGGCTGTCTTCACTCCCGCCGCTCTGCCAGCGGATTACGCCCGCTTCGAGCGTGGAGATGATGGGGGCATGGCCCGGCAGCACCTCGAAGGGAGCGTACATGCCCGGCAGGAACACAGCGTCGGCGCTGTATTCAGCCTGCCCGTAGGGAGTGAATATCTGCATCTTTATCATTTATGCCTTTGCCTCCGCGAGGATCTTTTCGCCCTTGGCGATAGCGTCTTCAATGGTACCGACGTTCAGGAAGGCCTGTTCGGGCAGATAGTCGCAGTCGCCGTCCATGATCATCCTGAAGCCCTTTATGGTGTCCTGGATGTCCACCATGACGCCGGGGACGCCGGTGAACTGCTCGGCCACGAAGAAGGGCTGCGAAAGGAAGCGCTGCACGCGGCGGGCGCGGTTGACGGTGAGCTTGTCTTCGTCGGACAGCTCGTCCATTCCGAGGATGGCTATGATGTCCTGAAGCTCCTTGTTGCGCTGGAGGATCTGCTTGACCCGCTGGGCAACGTTGTAATGCTCCTCGCCCACAATGTTCGGGTCCAGGATGCGGGAGGTGCTCTCAAGGGGGTCGACCGCAGGGTAGATGCCCAGGGCGGTTATCTTGCGGCTCAGCACCGTGGTGGCGTCGAGATGGCTGAAGGTGGTGGCGGGAGCCGGGTCGGTAAGGTCGTCCGCCGGCACGTAAACCGCCTGCACCGAGGTGATGGAGCCGTTTTTGGTGGATGTGATGCG
>JAFZLP010000005.1 GCA_017551405.1 Bacteroidales bacterium | reverse complement strand
TTCGGGCTCCCTGCCGTAAACGGGCTTGATGGGAATTTCCTCGTCTTCTTCGAAGTCCAGGAGGAAAGTGTGCTCCTCGGGCGGGGGATACAGGTATTTGAGGCCGCTGAATGATACGAGACAGAGCGCACCGACGTGCAGTACGACGGTGAGGAGCACCCCCACAAGCGTGGAGTTGCGCTCCCTTATTGCCCTTTCCCGTTGATACGCTTTCATTCAGGCTGCGTGGCTAGGATTACTTTGTAGTGGTTGCGCTTGGCGATGTTCATCACCTGGACTATCTCACCTATGGGAACGGAAGTGTCCGAATAGATGCTGAAGGTGGGGTCTTCCTCGTTCTGGAGAAGGCCTATCAGGTCGTCCTCGACCTGGTTCAGCTCTTCGGGAATCTCGTTGCCGTTGATATGGTAGGTGTACTGCTCGTTGCCCCAGTCCTTGATGGACACGCTTACCGTGGGTTTTGCGCTCACCTGTCCGGTGCTCTTGGGGAGCAGGAGCTTCAGCGCATTGGGGTTGACGAGGGTGGAGGTGACCAGGAAGAAGATGAGCAGGAGGAACACGATGTCGGTCATGCTCGACATCGAGATTGTGGGATCCACCTTAGTCGTTCTCTTGATGGCCATGGCTACTCTTCGCTTTTGGCGGGCGCGGCTGTCTCGGGATCATTCAGCACGTCCATGAATTCGATGGTGGCGTTCTCGATGCTGAACACGACGTCCGAGATGCGGCTCGTGAGGTAGTTGTATCCGAAGTATGCGAGGATGCCCACGATAAGACCGCCGACGGTGGTTATCATGGCCTCGTAGATGCCGCTGGAAAGCAGGGTGATGTCGATGTTGTTGCCCGCGTTGGCCATGTTGAAGAAGGCCCGCACCATGCCGGTGACGGTGCCGAGGAATCCTATCATGGGGGCGCCTCCGGCGATGGTGGCCAGGAAGGGCAGGCCCTTTTCGAGCCTTGCGACCTCCAGGTTGCCCACGTTCTCGATGGCGCTCTGGATGTCGGCCATGGGCCTTCCGAGACGCTCGATGCCCTTTTCTACCAGGCGGGCGACGGGGGTGTCGAACTTGCCGCAGTATGTGATGGCGCTCTTGATTTTGCCGTCGTGGATGTAGTCGCGGATGTCGTCGAGGAAGTTCTTGTCAACCTTGGCGGCGCGGTTGATCACCCACAGCTTTTTGCCGAAAATGTAGATGGCCACGATGCTGAGAAGGAGCAGGACTATCATGAGCCAGCCGCCCTTCATGGCCATGTCGATGAGCGAGTAGGACATTTCCTGCGGGACAGGAGTGATTTCTTGGAGTAACGTAAATAACATATCTTGACCGTTTTTGATTATTCTTTCCTAACCTGCAAATATACGCATTTTTTCGGTAATTTTTCCGATATTTGTAATCGTATGGACAAAGCTTCGGCAAGATATTCCGACGAGGAGCTCAAGGAGTTCCGGGAACTCGTTTCGCGCCAGCGCGAAGAGGCCATGAGGGAGTACGAATATCTCATGAATATAGTCAAGAACAACGGCAGCAACGACACGGCCGACACCGACCTTTCATTTGACATCGAGCTCGACAATGTTGCCGATCACCTTTCCAAGCAGGAGGCTGCCGACAAAGCCCATGCCAAAATAAAGCAGATACGCGCCCTGGATGCCGCCCTGGTCCGCATCCGCGACAAAACCTACGGTATCGACGCGCGTACCGGCGCCCTCATTCCGAAAGGGCGTCTCCTCATGGTTCCGTGGGCTCTCACGGACATCCCCAAAGAGTAGGGGTCAGCGATTGTAATCGATTCGGGAAAGGAAGAGGGCATGGCCCGGGGCGGATTCGCCCGAGGCTGTGCGGGGGCCTCCGTCGAGGAGCGTGTCGAAGGGGGCTATGGTGCAGCCGGGAGCCGCTTCGGAGGCACTTATCGGGCGCTTTCCCCGGCCTACTTCCAGGAGCGTCCCCACCACTGCGCGCACCATGTTCCGGAGGAAACGGTCGGCGGAGATGCGGAAGTACCAGTATCCCGGCTCGCCCTGGGCATCCTGGGCGGAAAAGAGTGCGACGTGGGTGGGCGTATAGGGATGCCAGGCGGCTTCCGAAACGGTGCAGATGGTGGTTTTGTTATCGGATCCTGACTTCTGGAAGCACGAGAAATCGTGGGTCCCGAGCAGGAGCTGCGCGGCCCTGTTCATGAGCTCGAAATCGAGCCCCGCATAGGTGAAACAGAACGACGTGCCGTCGAGGAAGGGGTCCTTGGAGCGGTGCAGGAAATAGGTGTATTCGCGCCGGACGGCGTCGAAGCGGGCGTGGAAATCGTCTTCGGTCCGGACCACCGAATGGACCGCGATGGAGGCGGGTAAAATGGCATTTAATTTGTAGCAGATCCAAACTGCGTCGAGCTCCGTAGGAGCATCGAAATGCGCGGTATATCCCACGGCATTCACCTCCGTGTCGGTGCGCCCTGCACCCACCACGGTCACAGGTGTGCCGATGAGCGTGTACAGCGCGGTTTCGAGGGCGCCCTGGACGCTCGGTGCGCCGGGCTGTATCTGCCAGCCGCAGAAATCCGCCCCGCAGTAAGACAATTGTATCCTGTAACGCATCGTAATGCAAAGGTAGTTAAAATATGGACCAAAACGTAAACATCAAGGAACTCAACGACAGAATTCAGAAGGAGAGCGGTTTCGTGGACATCCTGTCGCTTGAAATGGGAAAGGTCATCGTGGGCCAGAAGCATCTGGTCGAAAACCTGATGATAGGCCTGCTTGCCAATGGACACATCCTCCTGGAAGGCGTTCCCGGCCTGGCCAAGACCCTGGCAATCAGCACGCTCGCCAAGGCTGTCAACGCAAAGTTCAGCCGTATCCAGTTCACCCCTGACCTTCTCCCTGCCGATGTCACCGGCACCCTCATCTATTCGCAGAAAAAGGAGTCTTTCGAAGTGCACAAGGGCCCCATCTTCGCCAACTTCGTGCTGGCGGATGAAATCAACCGCGCCCCCGCCAAGGTGCAGTCGGCGCT
>JAFZLP010000053.1 GCA_017551405.1 Bacteroidales bacterium | reverse complement strand
TCCGCACGAGCTCATCGTGTACGGCGGCAACGGCGCGGCCTTCCAGAACTGGGCGCAGTACAGGCTCACCATGCAGTATCTCGCCAACATGACGGAAGACCAGACCCTGGCCATGTACAGCGGCCTCCCGATGGGGCTTTTCCCCAGCCACAAGGACGCTCCCAGGGCGGTCATCACCAACGGTATGGTCATCCCCAACTACTCCAGCCAGGACAACTGGGAGAGGTTCAACGCCATGGGCGTGAGCCAGTACGGGCAGATGACCGCCGGTTCCTGGATGTACATAGGCCCCCAGGGCATAGTGCACGGCACCACCATCACCGTCATGAACGCAGCCCGCAAGCAGCTGTGGAAGAGGGGCCTCGAGGGCACGGAGGAAGAGCGCCACGGCATGCTCTTCGTCACCGCCGGCCTCGGCGGAATGTCCGGCGCGCAGCCCAAGGCTGGCAACATTGCCGGCGTGGTGAGCGTCACCGCAGAAATCAATCCTTCCGCGGCGCAGAAGCGCTACGACCAGGGCTGGGTGGACGAGCTCCACACCGACCTGTCGGAACTCATGGCCCGCATCCGTAAGGCTGTAGCTGCCAAGGAAGTGGTCTCGCTTGCCTACGTGGGCAACGTGGTCGACCTCTGGGAGAGGCTCGCCGACGAGGGAATCAAGGTGGATCTCGGCTCCGACCAGACCTCCTGCCACAACGTCTACGCAGGCGGCTACTACCCGGCAGGCTTCAGCTTCGAGGAGAGCAAGCGCATGATGGCCGAAGAGCCCGAAAAGTTCAAGGAGGCCGTCCACGCCTCGCTCCGCAGGCACGTCGCCGCCATCAACACTCTCGCCGCCGAAGGCATGTACTTCTTCGACTACGGCAACGCCTTCCTCCTGGAGGCATCCAGGGCCGGGGCGGACGTGCTCAAGGCAGACGGCAGCTTCAGGTATCCTTCCTACGTGCAGGACATCATGGGCCCGATGTACTTCGACTACGGCTTCGGCCCGTTCCGCTGGGTGTGCATGAGTGAAGACCCGGCAGACCTGGCCCTCACCGACCGCCTGGCCATGGACGTGCTTCGCGAAGAGGCGGCATCCGCTCCTGCGGAAATCCGCGGCCAGATGCACGACAACGTCAAATGGATAGACGAGGCCGGCAAGAACAAGCTGGTGGTCGGCTCCCAGGCCCGCATCCTCTATGCCGACTGCGAGGGCCGCACCAAGATCGCCCTTGCCTTCAACGAGGCCATCAAAGACGGCCGCCTGAAGGCGCCGGTGGTGCTCGGCCGCGACCACCACGACGTGTCCGGCACCGACTCGCCCTTCCGTGAGACTTCCAACATCTACGACGGCAGCCAGTTCACCGCCGACATGGCGGTGCAGAACGTCATCGGCGACGGTTTCCGCGGCGCCACCTGGGTGAGCATCCACAACGGCGGCGGAGTAGGCTGGGGAGAGGTCATAAACGGCGGTTTCGGCATGGTGATAGACGGCAGTGAAGACTCCGCCCGCCATATCCGCGAGATGCTCTTCTGGGACGTGAACAACGGCATCGCCCGCCGCAGCTGGGCCCGCAACGAGGGCTCGCTCCACGCCATTCAGCGCGAGATGGACCGCACTCCCGGCCTCCAGGTAACCATGCCTCATATGGTTGAGGATCACATAATTAAAGACGCACTAAAGTAACAGTCCAATGCACAGCATAAATTTCGAACATCTGTCGCTTGACAGGATAAAGGAAATAATAGACAATCACGAGCAGATAAGCCTTTCGAAAGAGGCGGAGGAGGCGATCGTGGCCTGCCGCCGCTTCCTCGATGAGAAGATGAAGGACATCGGACGTCCGATCTACGGCGTCACCACCGGCTTCGGCAGCCTCTACAATGTGACCATCGGCCCCGAGGACCTTTCGCAGCTCCAGCACAATCTGGTGATGTCGCACGCCTGCGGCACCGGCGATCCGGTCCGTCCCGAAATCGTTAAGCTGATGCTCCTGCTCAAGGTTCAGAACCTCTCCTACGGCCATTCCGGCGCGCAGCTTGTCACTGTGCAGAGGCTGGTGGACATGTTTAACAACGACGTGCTTCCGGTTGTGTACTCGCAGGGCTCGCTCGGCGCCTCCGGCGACCTGGTGCCGCTCGCGCACATGTGCCTGCCGCTTATCGGCATGGGCAAGGTGCAGTACAAGGGCGCTGTCCGCGATGCCGCTGATGTTTGGAAGGAACTCGGCTGGGAGCCCATTACGCTCCAGAGCAAGGAGGGCCTGGCGCTTCTCAACGGCACGCAGTTCATGAGCGCCCACGCGGTGTACAGCCTCATCAAGAGCTACCGCCTCAGCAAATGGGCGGATATCATAGGGGCCATTTCCCTGGAGGCATTCGACGGCCGTATCGAGGCGTTCCTTCCGCTCACCCACAAGCTCCGCACGCATGAGGGGCAGCTGGTTACCGCCGAGCGCTTCATCGAACTGCTCGAGGGCAGCGAGCTCATCCGCAGGCACAAGGAGCACGTGCAGGATCCGTATTCGTTCCGCTGCATCCCGCAGGTTCACGGGGCGGTGAAGGACACCATCAGGTATGTCCGCACCGTGATCGAGAATGAAATTAACTCGGTGACTGACAATCCCAACGTGTTCCCAGAGGAAGACATGATTATTTCCGCGGGCAACTTCCACGGCGAGCCCATTGCAATACCTATGGATGCCCTGGCGATAGCCCTGAGCGAGCTGTCCAACATCTCGGAACGTCGTATATATCAGCTGATTGCAGGTTTGCGCGGGCTGCCGAGGTTCCTGGTGGCGAATTCGGGTCTGAACTCGGGATTCATGATTCCGCAGTATACCGCTGCGTCGATCGTGAGCCAGAACAAGATGTACTGCTGGCCCGCTTCGGCCGATTCCATTCCGAGTTCGCAGGGGCAGGAAGACCATGTGAGCATGGGCGCCAATTCAGGCACCAAGCTGGTGAAGGTGGCCGACAACTGCGAGACGGTGCTTGCCATCGAGCTGATGAATGCCGTGCAGGCCCTGGAGTTCCGCCGTCCCGCAAAGACCAGCCCGAAGCTGGAGGCACTCGTGGCGGACTACCGCAAGGTCGTGCCGTTCGTAGACAACGACATGTTCCTGTCCCCGCTCATCCACGAGTCGGTGGCGTTCCTCAAGAGCGAGAAGTACTTCTAAGGGGGGCGATAATAACACTGCCACCGAGGCGGAAGCCGGGTGGCAGTATAGCTTTGTGTAGCCGCAGGGCCGAAATGCCGCCGTGTTACTGTCGGTTCGTTTGCAGAATTACCTCCTCTGATAGGCCAGTCGCTTGTACGACAGTCTCTATTGGTACGCTCAGTTTCAGTAGATTCCGCGCTGTCTCGAGTTTGGCCTTCTCCTCGGCGAAGGCTATGGCATTCATCCAGTCGTTCTCGTTCATGATGCTTTCCCTGTACGTTTGTTGTTTCTCCTTTGGCAGCCGCGCTATCTCCGCAGCCCTGAAGAACATCTCGAACACCCTGTCCTGCAGTTCTTTCGGGCGCGCCTCCAGCCGCCTCAGGGTCTTCAGCAAATATAGCCACTTTTCCAGAATGTTATCCAACTCGGCTGCAGTTTTGCTGAACTTAGCAACGGCGATGTATGCGAAACGATAAAGGCTCGTCATGCGCCTGCCGTCCACGTCTTCACGGAGCGAGAACGTATGAATGTAGGCGTCGTCGTTCCAGTCAAAATCGGCAATCTTTTCGGGCGGGAAGGTCAGGATGCCTATCGAATAGACTCCCTTCAGATGGTAGTCCCACTGCCCCTGCTTCGCCTGCTCCCTTATCTTGAAGGAAGACGTCCACAGGCCGCGCTCGAAGAAGTACTTTTGCTCGGCCTTCTGCACCTCCACCATCACCGCCTCTCTCTTTGCGGTAGTGCATACCAGGTCGAGCCGCGTGCTTCGAGCCTCTTTTTTGTCGCCGGTGTACTCTACGTTGTCATACGAGATATCCGTCACCTCAAGTTCGGGGTATACGGCATTGATGAAACTGATGAGGTGTTCTTTGTAGCGTTCGCTGCCGAAGAGGGTTTTCCATCCCCAGTCGCTGAGCGGGTCGATGTAGACTCCCGCGTCCTTGATTTGATTATTGTTTGTCATCACATTATTGATTTAAAAATGATGACCACAATAATATGTCAAAAGATCCGCAAACGGGGGAGTAAATGTGAAATTTTGACGTTTCCGTAGGTATTAAAAAATATTAGTGTCGCGAACGTTTTCGCGAAGCGCTTGAAATACAAGGTTTTATGACAAAACGGTACCCCAAAAAGAGGGTACCGTTTTTGCGTAATTGGGTGATTGCCAGGTGTG
>JAFZLP010000052.1 GCA_017551405.1 Bacteroidales bacterium | reverse complement strand
GATCCCAGATCATGCGCTCAGGATTTTAGCGGTGAGTTCCACCAGGAGCTCTTCCGGTGCGGCGGCTTCGCCGTTCCCGCCCTTGCCGCGGAAGTCGTATTCGGAGAGCAGGGAGATGATGGCCATGGTGCGCTGGAGCGGGTAATTGCGCACGGCGGTGTCGTATTCGCGGACGAAGAAGGGATTGACTCCCAGCACCGCGGCGGCATCTTCCCGTGAAGGACGGGGATTGCCCATCAGGAAGGCCTCGTATTTGAGCAGCCTGTAGAAATGGGTGTAGAGTGCACTGACGGCCGGAGGCATGGCGAACTTGGCGCCGGAACCAAGGCGGGACGCGATTTTCAGCGCCTTTGCGGCGTTGCGGGCCGACAGTTCCCTGGTGAGCTCGAAGACGGAGAATTCGCGGGAGATTCCCACGTTCTTTTCTATGTCCTGCACCGAGACCTGCCTGGTGCCTTCCGGCAGGTTCCTCAGGAGCTTTTCGGTTTCGGCCGCAATCACCGAGAGGTCGGTTCCGGCGGATTCGCCAAGCAGGGAAGCGGCCTCGGGTGCTATCTGCAGGCCTTTGGAGCGGTAGAAATTGATTATCCAGTTGCCGATTTCATAATCGCGTACGGCAGGGGAGTCCACGATGACACCCGTCTTCTGGATACTCTTGTAAAGGCTGAGGCGTTTGTCGAGCTTTGCGGAATGGAAGAGCAGGACGAGCACAGTGCTGTCGAGGGGTTCGGAGGTGTAGACGGAAAGGCCTTCGATGCCCTTGAGGGCCTGGGCCTCCTTTACCACCACCAGCTGGCGTTCCGCCATCATGGGGAAACGGCGGGCGGCGGAGACCACCTGTTCCACAGTTACGTCGCCCCCGTAACAGATGGTTTCGTTGAAATCTTTTTCGTAGTCCTGGAGGCAGTTGTCGACTATGGCCCTGCAGACCAGCTCGGGGTAGTACGATTCTTCCCCCATCAGCAGGTATACGGGCTTGAAGACGCCGTTCCTGACATCCTCCATGATTCCGGCGCACTGCGCCGCTATGTCCGTTCCGCTTTTTGCCATATCGGAGCCTTTCGATTACTCTACAAATTTACAAAATAAAATGCGTAAATTAGCGGCACGTTCAATAATTGCAGAATTTTTTATATTTTTATTGTATTTCGATAAAAAGTTATTATTTTTGCGAAAAATTAATAGGCTTTATGGCATTGATAGAATGTAAAGAAGTATCCAAGTCCTTCGGACCGAAGGTCGCGCTCGACCATGTGAGCGTAGACTTCCACGAAGGCAAGGTTACCGGCCTGCTGGGCCCCAACGGCGCCGGCAAGACCACCCTTATCCGGATCATCAACCGGATAACCATTCCCAACGGCGGTGAGATCCTTTTCCAGGGACGTCCCATCACCCAGGCCGATGTGGAAAAGATAGGCTATATGCCCGAGGAGCGCGGCCTTTACCGTAAGATGAAGGTGGGCGAACAGGCCATGTTCCTGGCCCAGCTCAAGGGCATGTCCCGTGCCGACGCCCTGTCCGCCCTCAAGGACTGGTTCGTCCGTTTCGGCATCCAGGACTGGTGGAACAAGAAAGTGGAGGAGCTCTCGAAGGGTATGGCCCAGAAGCTCCAGTTCATCACCACGGTGGTGCACAGGCCTTCGCTCATGATCCTGGACGAGCCGTTCAGCGGCTTCGATCCGGTGAACGCCGATATCGTCCGCAAGGAGATTCTCCGCCTTAGGGACGAGGGCGCCACCATCGTGCTCTCCACCCATGACATGGGCAGCGTCGAGGAGCTCTGCAACGACATCGCCCTCATCAACAAGAGCAAGCTCATCCTCAGCGGCGACGTGCAGGATATCCGACGCAGGTACGGCAACGACAACATCGAGCTGGAATATACCGACGAAACCGGCCGGCACACCGAGGTCCTGCCCCGCGAAACCGACGGCAACAGCACGCTTAAATCATTCATAGACAGGGGAGTGACGGTTAACAGCTACCGCGAACTCATGCCCCGCATGAACGACATCTTCATCAAACTCGTAACCGGTAAAGAAGAGGAGGAACAGAAATGAATTTCCGCAATATAGGCCTTGTAATCGGCCGTGAATACAACACCCGCGTAAGGAAGAAATCCTTCCTCATCCTCACCTTCGTAGTGCCCATCCTCTTCGCCGTGCTGGCCTTCCTTCCCACCATCATCATGATGAATACCAAGGAAGAGACCCGCGAGGTGGCTGTGGTGGACAAGAGCGGCATCGCCATGCCTTTCCTCACCAACAGCGAGGCGGCCAACTACTATGATTTCTCGAATTCCGATCCCGACTCCCTGAAAGCGGAGCTGGAGAATATGAACAAGGACATTCTGGTAGTCATTTCTCCCCTCGACTCCACCAGGTCGGTGAGCGTTCAGACTTTCAGCAAGAAGCCCGCTGGGGTCGATTTCTCCGAAAGCCTTTCCAGGAGGGTGTCCAACGCGGTGGAAGACTACCGCATCAATTCCTATGACATCCAGGGGCTGGATGAAATCATGTCCGAAGTCCGCGCCAACATCAAGGTGCAGGAATACACGCTCGGCGACAACGGCAAGGAAACCGTTTCTGAATCAGGTATTTACATGATCGTATCCATGGTCCTGGGCATGCTTATCTACATGTTTGTGGCAATGTTCAGCGGCATGGTTATGAGCAGCGTCATAGAGGAAAAGAGCTCCCGCGTCGTGGAGGTCCTCGTATCTTCGGTGAAGAGCATCGACCTCATGTTCGGAAAGATCATAGGCGTGGCGCTCGTAGCCCTCACCCAGTTCGCCCTGTGGATACTCCTCACTGCAGTGATACTCGGTGTCGGAGGAGCAGCCTTCGGCGGCAAGATACTCGGCAAAATGGCCGATCCCGCCCAGCAGGAACAGATGATGGAAATGGCCACCGGCGGCATCGGAGTGCATCCCGACTTAACGACTGTAATAGCCAACATGGACGACAGCAACAGCGCCAAGGTCATCCTCACCACGCTCGGAAACATTCCGTGGGGCACTCTGCTCATCTCCTTCCTGATCTACTTCATACTCGGATATCTCCTGTACGCTTCACTCTTTGCGGCGGTGGGTTCAGCTGTGGAGAACGAAGCCGACAGCACCCAGCTGCAGCTTCCGGTCACCATCCCGCTGCTCATCGGCTTCTTCATTGCCCTCATGGCCATGAGGAATCCGTACAGCCAGGTGGTATGGTGGGGGAGCATGATACCCTTCACCTCGCCCATAGTAATGCTTGCGCGCATTCCCTACGGGGTGCCCACATGGGAGCTCATCGTTTCGATAGCAGTCCTTCTGGTCACCTTCGCGCTCTGCGCCTGGGCGTCGGCAAAAATATATCGCGCCGGAATTCTCATCTTCGGCAAGAAGAGCTCCTGGCGCGATCTGTGGAAATGGCTGAAACAGAAGTAGTTCAGAAGGCTATACCCTTGTAGAAGTCCAGGAGTTCAGCCTGGTAGAACAGTTCGCAGCGGGCCTGCGCAAGGTCCGATTCACTCTTGAGAGCGGCATTCTTCGATTCGTTGAATTCGGTTATCGAAGCTTTGCCGTTCTCATATTTTGCCTTCACCATGTCGAACGACTCGTTCGCGGCTTTGGCCGCCTGCATGGAGCTGTTGAAACGGCTTCTGGCCGCCACGGCGTTGTAGTAGGCCTGCTGGATTTCCTTGTAGAGGGTGTTCTTGGCATTCTGCAGCTGCAATTCCTGGGCATTGCGGCCGATTTCGGCGAGCCGCACGGAATTGCGGGTAGAGAACTTGTTGAAGATGGGCACGCTGAGCGAGAGCCCCACGTACTGGCTGAAATTGTTCCGGAGTTGCTCGGCGAACGACGGGGCGGCTATACCCTTGGTGGTGTAGTAGTTGGATCCTATTCCGCCCGAGAGCGACAGGGAAGGATAATATGCGCTTTTGGCAATCTTGATCTGCGAATCGAAGCTGTCCAGCACGAGCTCTTCGTAACGGATTTCCGGCCTGACCGCGAGGGCCTGCTCGAAAATGTCTTCGGGGTTTTCGAGCAGACGGGGCTCCATTTCGCCGATAGGAGCTATCGAGAAGCCTTCGGGAGAGGGGAGTTCCAGCAGCTGCGAGAGCGTCAGGAGGTCGAGGTTGAGCCGGTTATCGGCCTGGGTGAGCGTGTAGCGGCTCTGCTCCAGGGCAGCTTTCTGCTGTGACAGCTCAACTGCCGAGGCCTTGCCGTTTGAGAGCATCTCCGAGAGCCTTTCCACCTGCAGCGAATCAATCTCTATCTGCCGCTCAGACACGCCCAGCACTTCCATG
>JAFZLP010000051.1 GCA_017551405.1 Bacteroidales bacterium | reverse complement strand
GATGAACGTGCTGGTAGTGGTGGTGCGCTATTTCGGAGGCATCCTCCTCGGCGTGCCGGGGCTGATAAGGGCCTACAGGACGGCCACGGCGGAGGCTCTCGCAGCGGCGGAAAGGAAGGAATGCACGGCTGTCGCCAGGTATCGTCTCCGCTTCCCGTACGATACTATGCCGGCGGTCGAGAAAATGCTCAAGAATTTCGGCCTCCAGGTGCTCCGGAGGGACTTTTCGGAAGACTGCGTCATGGAAGTCGAAATTCCTTTAAGTTTAGACGCACAGGTGGATGAAGTATCAAAAAAAATGGCTATCTTTAAAGACAAAATATAGCCGCTTAAATATTTTTAAGAAATATTATCAATTACATTCAAATTTATAACCACTAATTAATTTTTTAAAGTAATGGACAAAGTTCATGTTTTCAATGCCGGTCCGTGCCTCCTTCCCCAGGTAGTGTACGACAAAGCCATCGAGGCTATCAAGGATTTCAAGGGCACAGGCGTGTCCCTCCTTTCCATTTCCCACCGTACCAAGGAATGGGAGGCCACCATGGAAGAAACCCGTGCACTGTGGAAAGAGCTCTTAAACATCCCCGATGACTACGAAGTCGTATTCCTCGGCGGCGGCGCCAGCCTTCAGTTCCTGTATGTGGCGATGAACTACCTCGAGAAGAAGGCAGCCTACCTCGAGACGGGCGTCTGGGCAAAGAAGGCCCTCAAGGAAGCAGCCGGCATAGGCAACGCATATGCCATCGCTTCAAGTGCAGACAAAAACTACTCCTACATCCCCAAGGGCTACGAAATCCCGAAAGACCTTGATTATCTGCACATCACCACCAACAATACCATCTACGGCACTGAAATCAAGGAAGACTACGACTGCCCGGTTCCCCTCATCGCCGACATGTCGTCCGACATCCTCAGCCGTCCGGTAGACGTCAGCAAATACGAGCTTATTTACGGCGGCGCCCAGAAGAACGCCGGCCCCGCAGGCGTCATCTTCGCCATCATCAAGAAGGACAGCCTCGGCAAGGTCAGCAGGTACATCCCCACCATGCTCGACTACCGCACTCATATAGACAAAGAAAGCATGTTCAACACGCCTCCCGTGTTCAGCATCTATGTCATGAATGAAACCCTCAAGTGGGTCAAGAGCCTCGGCGGCGTGGAAGCCATCCACAAGATCGACGTCCGCAAGGCCGAAACCCTCTACGCCGAAATCGACCGCAACTCCCTCTTCAGGGGCACCGCAGCCAAGGAAGACCGTTCCATCATGAACGTCTGCTTCGTAATGGCCGAGGGCAAGGAAGAGCTTGCCGACGAGTTCATGGCATTTGCCAAGGGCCGCGGCATGGTCGGCATCAAGGGCCACCGTTCCGTGGGCGGATTCCGCGCTTCGCTCTACAACGCCTGCACCCAGGAGGACGTCGAAGCCCTCGTGAAGGCCATGCAGGATTTCGAGAACCTCAAGAAGTAAGCTGTCATGAAAGTACTCATAGCAACCCAGAAGCCTTTCGCCGCAGTTGCGGTGGCAGACATCAAGAAGATACTCACCGAGGCCGGCCACAGTGTCGACACCCTTGAGAAATATGCCGAGCAAGCCGACTTTGTGAAGGCAGTGGCTCCTTACGACGCCCTCATCATCAGGTCCGACAAGGTCACCGCCGAGGTCATTGAAGCCGCTCCCAACCTCAAGATAGTGGTCCGCGCCGGCGCGGGCGTCGACAACGTCGACCTCGAGGCCGCCAAGGCCCGCAAGGTAGTGGTCATGAACACTCCCGGCCAGAACTCCAATGCCGTTGCAGAGCTTGCCATCGCCATGATGATCTTCATGGCCCGCACCCAGCTCACCCCCGCAACCGGCAGCGAGGTCCAGGGCAAGAAACTCGGTGTCCAGGCATACGGCAACGTGGGCCGTCTGGTCGGCCAGAAGGCAAAGGCCCTCGGCATGAAGGTCTGCGCCCTGGATCCGTTCCTCACGGACGAGCAGATTGTCGCCGGAGGTGCAGAGCCCGTTCACAGCGTGGAAGAGCTCTATGCAGCATCGGACTACCTCTCCATCCACATCCCCGCCCTTCCTTCCACCATCAAGAGCATCGGCTACGACCTCATCACCAGGATGCCCAAGGGCGCAACCCTTGTGAACACCGCCCGTAAGGAAGTCATCGACGAGGAAGGCCTGATGAAGGCCCTCGAGGAGCGTCCGGACCTCAAGTACGTCACAGACGTCATGCCGGACAACTATGCCGCCCTTCAGGAGAAGTTCGGTCTCCGCGTATTCGCAACTCCCAAGAAGATGGGTGCCCAGACCTCCGAAGCCAACATCAACGCCGGCCTTGCAGCCGCCCGTCAGATTGCAGACTTCTTCGCCACCGGCAACACGAAGTTCCAGGTCAACAAATGGTAATTTGAAATGGTAAGAGTTAAACCCTTTGCGGCCATCAGGCCGCCCAAAGATATCGTCACCGAGGTGGCGGCACCCCCTTACGACGTCCTCAATTCAGAGGAAGCCAAGGCCATGGCGGGCGAGAAGAGCCTGCTGCACATCACCAAGCCCGAAATCGACTTCGATCCCATCCTGGAAGACCACGACCAGCGCGTCTACGACGAGGCCGTGAAGAACTTCAAGGAGTGGCAGGCCAAGGGCTGGCTCAAGCGCGACCCTAAGGAGTGCTATTACGTCTACTCCCAGACCATGGGCGAGCGCACCCAGTACGGTCTTGTGCTCTGCGCACACACCGACGACTACGCCTCCGGCAAGATCAAGAAGCATGAACTCACCCGTAAAGACAAAGAAGACGACCGCATGGTCCACGTCCGCATCCAGAACGCCAACATCGAGCCCGTGTTCTTCGCCTACAAAGACAATCCCGAGCTCAACGCCATAGTCGCCAAGACGGCGGCTGGCAAGCCCGAGTACGATTTTGTGGACGAGAACAACTTCGGACACCGCTTCTGGCCCATCACCGACGACGCCGTGATCCGCCGCATCACCGAAATCTTCACCGGCGAAATCGATGCCTTCTACGTGGCCGACGGCCATCACCGCACTGCCGCTGCCGCCAGGGTGGGCGCCGAAAAGCGCTCCCAGAACCCGGCTCATACCGGAAACGAAGAATACAATTTCTTCATGGCGGTATGCTTCCCCGGCAGCCAGCTCAAGATCCTCGACTACAACCGCGTGGTGAAAGACCTCAACGGCCTTTC
>JAFZLP010000050.1 GCA_017551405.1 Bacteroidales bacterium | reverse complement strand
TCGTATGCCTGGAACACCCTCATTCCGGTGGTGCGCTGAGTGCGCATGCGGCTGAGGAGGCCCTCCTTGGCGATGTCGAAGTTGTTCTGCACCACGGGCATGTCGTTGATGATTTCGTCGAAACCGTTCACGGCCTTGCGGAGCTTGTCGTTCTGGCTGCCGATGTAGGCGTAGAAGTAATAGGGCTCTGCGAGGCTGGACGGGCTGACGTAGCGGGCGCTGGAGCTGTAGGCGAGGGCCTTGCTCTCACGCATCTCCTGGAACACTATGCTGTTCATGCCGCCGCCGAAGTACTCGTTGTACATGTTGATGTCGGCCATGAGCGAGGTGTCGAAGGTGGTGCCGTCGCTGGTGTACTGGAAGTAGCTGAACTGCTTGGCGTCGTAATTTGCCAGAAGTACGTCGCTGTCCCCGGAGGGCAGGGTGGGAGTGAAGCGCTCCTCGAGGATCTCGGGATCGTCAGACACCTTGTGGGCGGACTTGAGGGCGGAGACTGCCTTGTTCTTCTCGGCGGGGCCGTAATAGGTTACGATATGGCCCTTGCCGTAGAGGTCCTTGACGCACTGAAGCAGTTCTTCGCTTGTGAGGGCGGCGATTACATCGTTGCCGAGCGTGGTCTTCTTCACGTATTCGGGGCCGTACAGCAGATAGGTGCGGAGCGCTCCGAAGCAGGCGTCGAAATCGGCCTTCCTGTCCTGGCGGTTCTTGAAGAGGTCGCCCTTGAGGTTCTCGAGGATGGCATCTTCGGGAACGGCGTTGAGGATGAGGCTCTCCACGATGGAAGCGGCTTCAGGTACGTTCTCGCTGAGACCGCTGATGTTCACGGTAAAGTGATGGGCGTCGGAACGGAAGCTGAAGTTGCAGGCCAGTTCGTACATCTTCCTGGCAATGTCTTCGGCGCTCATGTCGGGAGTGCCGAGATAGCCCAGGTAGTCGGTCGCGATGCCGAGTACGGGGAGGTCTTCGGTGCCGCGGTTGAAAATGTACTGCACGGTGGCTATGTCGTTGATTTCGTTCTTCTTGTAGCGGAGCTCGACGTTCTTGGAGAACTCGCCGATGGTCAGGTCCTTGGAGAAGTCGGCGAAGACCGGCTCGATGGGAGCGGGCTTGCTGGCGGCGATCTCCTTCAGGAATTCGCTCTGCTTGTCGCGGTTGGTGGCGATGGGAGTGATGGCGGGAGCCTCGATCTTCTTCTCGCTGTCGTCGATGCCCTGGCGCTTGTAGATGATGGCGAAGTTGTTGTCTTTGAGATACTCGTTGGCGAACTTCACGACGTCTTCCTTGGTGACGGAAGAATAGCGCTGGATGTCACCTGCGGCGTCCTTCCAGTCGATACCGTTGATGAACGCCTGTACGAAGAGGCGGGCGCGCATGCCGTTGCTCTCGAGCTGGCGCATCTTCTGGAGCTTGATGTTGTTGACGGTGGCTGCGATGAGGCTCTCGTCGAAGTCGCCCTCGCGCAGCTTGGCGAACTCGGCAAGGGCGAGGTCTTTAACCTCGTCGAGGCTCTGTCCCTGCTTGGGCATGCCCATGGCTAACATCATGCCGTAGTCGGCCATCTGGTAGGCACCGGCCTGGAGGAACATGCATTTCTGCTGCTGGTTCACGTCGAGGTCGATGAGACCGGCGCTGCCGTTGCTGAGGATGCTGCCGGCGATGTCGGCCACAGCGGCCGTCTTCACGTCTTTGGCAGCGGGAAGGCTCCAGCCCATTGCGACCATTTCGGCCTCCTGGCCCTTCACTTCGATGGAAACGGGCTCGGCGATAGGAGCTTCAGGCTCGTACTGGAGCTTGGGGATGTCGGTGCGGGGCTCCCAGGAACCGAAGTACTTCTTGATGATCTTGAGGGCCTGGTCGGGATCGAAGTCGCCGGAGAGGCAGATCGCAGCATTGTTCGGACGGTAGTACTTGTCGTACTGGGCCTTGATATTCTTGAGGGAGGGGTTCTTCAGGTGCTCCTGAGTGCCTATGACGGTCTGCATTCCGTAGGGATGATGCGGGAACAGGGCGGCCATGAGCTTCTCATACACCTTGTTCATGTCGGAAGTGAGGTTCATGTTGTACTCTTCATACACAGCCTCGAGCTCGGTGTGGAAGCCGCGCGGAACCAGGTTCATGAAGCGGTCCGACTGGATCTTGGCCCAGTTCTCGATCTGGTTGGAGGGGATGTCCTCGGTGTAAACCGTCTCGTCCTCGCTGGTCCATGCGTTGGTGCCGCGGGCGCCGATCATGCTCATCATCTTGTCGTACTCGTTGGGGATGGCGATCTGGCTGGCAAGATAGCTCACGGAGTCTATCTTGTGGTACTGGGCCTTGCGCTCGGCGGGATCGGTCATCTTGCCGTACTCCTCATAGAGCGCGTCTATCTGGTCGAGCAGGACCTTTTCGGCCTCGTAGTCCTGGGTGCCGTACTGCTGCGTTCCCTTGAACATGAGATGCTCCAGGTAGTGGGCCAGGCCGGTGCTCTCGTGCGGGTCGGTCTTGCCGCCGGTGCGGACTGCGATGTAAGTCTGGATTCGGGGCTGTTCCTTGTTTACGGTCATGTACACCTTGAGCCCGTTGTCGAGGGTGTAGATCCTTGCTTTCATGGGGTCGCCGGAAGCTTTTTCATACTTTCCGCAACCTGCTGCCACTAAACCCAAAAGGGTGATAAGCGCGATTTTAAGAGTGATTTTCATGCAAATATGGATTATTTGAAGTTTTCTCGCGCAAATGTAGACATAAATATCATAATAATGATTATATTACGGCGAAGTTTTTCATAGTTTAAGTTTAGGTTAAGTAGCGGGGCGGGCGCAGGGATGCGCCGTCCCGCGAATTAATTTTTTTTCTTTATGCGGGAAACGTAAAAATTTCACTTTTACTCCCCGTGTTATGAAACCGCCTTCGTAGCTTCACGGAAAACCATGTTTTATGAAGGCGTTTTCTATTATTCCGATTGCGGTTGCGGCGCTGGTGGCGTGCGACCGCGTAGTGCAGGGTCCCGATGCCGAAAACGGGACTATGGTAATCAGTTTCATCGGCACAAGGGCCGAAATCCCCGACACCAACGAGTTCCTGCTGAGCGTCGTCGACGCAGGCGGAAAGTCCTGTTACAGCGGGAAATACGGCGCGGCTCCGGAAAAGCTGGAGCTGGCCCCGGGGTCGTATACCGTGAGGGCCGTGTCCAGGGAATTCAGGGAGCCCCTCTTCGATTCGCCGCAGTACGGCGATGAACAGGTGGTGGTCGTGGAAAGCGGAAAGGTGGTGGCGGTGCACCTGGCGTGCGCCCAGATGAACGCCGGCCTGAAACTCCGCCTCGGGGAGACCTTCCTGGTGAACTATCCCGGGGGGACGCTGTATGCGAAGAGTTCCACCGGACTGCTCATGTACGATTACGGTGAAAACCGCACCGGTTACTTCCAGCCTGGCCTGGTGTGGCTGGAGCTGTCGTACGGAGGGGAGACGACCACCTTGTTCTCCAGGGAGCTGGCGGCTCAGGAGATGCTGTGCATCAGCATCCATTCCGGCTATTCCGTGCTGGAAGAGGGCGATGTGGCGCAAAGGTACGGCGAAGGCCTCACCATGGAACTGGACACGTCCAGGAACTGGGTCACCGACGAGTTCGTCATAGGGGAGGGCGGCGGCGGAAGCGAGCTGTCGAGCGCCCTCAGCGTGGGGCAGGCCCGCGGCATGGCCGCGGAGGAGACGGAAGACGTGTGGGTGTACGGCTACATCGTAGGCGGGGACTGCACTTCTACCGGCTGCTCATTCACGCCGCCGTTCACTTCTTCGACCAACCTGCTCATAGCCGCCAAGACCTCATGTGTCGACAAGGAATCGTGCCTTTCGGTGCAGCTGAAGAAAGGGGACATCCGCGATGCCCTGAACCTGGTGGACCATCCGGGGAACATAGGGCGCCAGGTGTACCTGAAAGGCAACCTGGTGGCCAAATATTATGGGATTCCGGGAATCGGCAGCCTGACCGAATACAAGCTGAACTAGACTTCGGTCTCCATCTCTATCAGCCACGAGGGGCGGCATACCCGTCCCTCGAGGATTACGTGCGGCGTGTCGGGGAAGCGTCTGCGCATATAGTCCTCGACTGCAGCGTAATCGGAGATGTCGCGAAGGTACACGATGAAGTACTTTGCGGCGTCGAGCGAAGAGCCTCCCTCTTCGAGAAGCGCGTCCATGTTTTCGAGCAGGCGTCCGGTCTGGGCCATGACGTCTCCTTCGTGCACTACGCAGCCCTTTGAATCGATGCTGGCGGTGCCGCTGATGTAATAGCGGCTGCCTCCGGGAAGGCTGACTTTCACGCCCCGCTCGAACGCCACTCCGTAGTCGTGCGTTGGGCTCAGGTGGGAGAGGGCTTTCAGATAGGTCTTGTCGCTCTCCCTGATGCCGGGATAGCTGAGGAAATCCATGCTCACCAGGGCGGAGCGGCTCTCGCTGCCGCCTCCGATGCCGGTGCTGGCAATATAGTGGGTGTCGTGGCTGAGACCCTCTTCGGCGAAGACGTCGTTGCGGGCGCGCACCACGCCGGCGTAGTTGGCGTCGATGTCGCGGACATAGATCCAGGTGCGGACAAGATGGGTGGCCATCTGCATGCCCGCTGCGGCGCTGCGGTACCTGTCGAACAGAAGCCTCGTCTGGGCGTAGGAGTCGAGCCCGGCGGCCTCTTCCTCGGACAGGCGGAAGCTGTGGAACACGAAGCCGGGATCGGAGGCGGCGGAGTGCACGAGGGCGCAGACGCGTGAGCCGTCGAGGGGTGGCTGCTCCACGACAGAGACCGCCTTGCAGCCAAGGCCGGGAGTGGCAGCGCGGAGCTTTTCCGCCTGATTCTGGGCGTCGCTGCAGAAAAATTTTATGAACGCCGGTTTTTCCGGCAGACGGCTTATTTGTTCCAAGACCGACGCGAGGGCTTCGTCGAAATTGCCCTTGCTGACGGGCCTGATGAATCGGTACAGTTCCATGCCGCAAATATAAAAAAATTTGTATATTTGCACTCCCTTGCAGGATTAGCACATCGGTAGTGCATTGGCTTCCCAAGCCAAGGAGGAGGGTTCGACTCCCTTATCCTGCTCTTTTTCTGCCCCGTCAAATCCGGGGCATAATTTTGGCTGAGTAAAAGTCAAAGAATAACATTCATTTATGCCGGCAAACAATTTCCTCAGAAAGATATTCGGCTCTAAGGCAGACCGCGACTATCGCGCGGTCAAGCCGCTGCTGGACAAGATACTCAAGAAATACGACGAGATTGACAAATTGTCAGACGACGCCCTCCGCGAGCGTTCCGCCGCTCTGCGCGAACACATGCGCGAGGTGGAAAAACCCTTCGAGGACCGCATCGCGGAAATCAGGCTCGAGCTTGACAAGGACATCCCCGTAGACCAGAAGGAAGCCCTCGCCACCGAGAGCGACAAAGTCGTCAAGGACGAAGACGTAGCCATTGAAAAGGCCCTCGATGAAATCCTTCCCGAGGCCTTCGCAATCGTCAAATCCACCGCCAGGCGCCTGTCGGCCGGCGACATCACCGTCACCGCCACCGACTTCGACCGCGACCTCAGCATCAGCCACGACTTCGTCACCATCGACGGCGACAAGGCCATCTGGCACAACCACTGGGTTGCCGGAGGCAATGAGGTCACCTGGGACATGGTCCACTACGACGTGCAGCTCATCGGCGGTATCGCCCTCCATCAGGGCAAGATAGCCGAGATGGCCACCGGTGAGGGCAAGACCCTCGTGGCTACGCTTCCGGTGTTCCTCAACGCGCTTTCCGGAAAGGGCGTCCACATGGTCACCGTCAACGACTACCTCTCCAAGCGAGACTCCGAGTGGATGGGGCCGCTGTACATGTTCCACGGCCTTTCCGTAGACTGTATCGACAAGCACGAGCCCAACTCCAGGGCCCGCCGCAACGCATACCAGTGCGACATCACCTTCGGCACCAACAACGAGTTCGGTTTCGACTACCTGCGCGACAACATGGCCATCAGCAGCGAAGACCTGGTGCAGCGCAAGCACCACTTCGCAATCGTGGACGAGGTCGACTCCGTGCTCATCGACGACGCCCGTACCCCCCTCATCATCTCCGGGCCTACCGCCCAGACCGAGGCGGACGCCCAGTTCATGGAGTACAGGCCCTATGTCGAAAAGCTCTACCAGGCCCAGAGGGCCCTGGTGAACCAGGTGCTCAACGAGGCCCGCAAGAAAATAGCCGAAGGCGACGAGACCGAGGGCGGCAAGCTCCTCCTGCGCGCCCACAAGGGCCTTCCCAAATACCAGCCCCTCATCAAGTTCCTGAGCGAGCCCGGCATGAAGGTCATCCTCCAGAAGACGGAGAACTACTATATCCAGGACAACGAGAGGGAGATGCCGGTCATCACCGACCCGCTCTACTTCGTAATCAACGAAAAGCTCAACTCGGTGGACATGACCGACAAGGGCAACGAGGTCCTGGCAAACAGCGTGGGCGACGAGAACTTCTTCATCATCCCCGATGTCGGCAGCCAGATCGCCAGCATTGAGCACAGCGCCATGTCGCTCGAGGAAAGGCAGCGCGCCAAGGACGACCTCATGGAGGAATTCTCCCTCAAGAGCGAGCGCATCCACACCGTGAACCAGCTGCTCAAGGCCTACACCCAGTTCGAGAAGGACGTCGACTACATCATCGTGGACGGCCAGATCAAGATCGTGGACGAGCAGACCGGCCGTGTCATGGAAGGACGCCGCTGGAGCGACGGCCTGCACCAGGCCATCGAGGCCAAGGAGAACGTGAAGGTCGAGGCGGCAACCCAGACCTTCGCCACCATCACCCTCCAGAATTACTTCCGCATGTACCACAAGCTCTCGGGCATGACCGGTACCGCAGAAACAGAAGCCGGTGAATTCTGGAGCATCTACAAGCTGGACGTGATGGTCATCCCCACCAACCGCCCCGTGATCCGCGACGACCAGGACGACATAATCTACAAGACCAAGAAGGCCAAATATGCGGCGGTCATCGACCGCATCGTGCAGCTTCGCGACGCCGGCCGCCCCGTGCTCGTGGGTACCACCGACGTCGAAACTTCCGAACTCCTTTCCCGTATGCTCCGCATGCGCGGCATCAAGCACAACGTGCTGAACGCCAAGGAGCACGCCCGCGAGGCTGAAATCGTGGCCCAGGCCGGCCAGACCAGCACCGTCACCATCGCCACCAACATGGCTGGCCGTGGTACCGACATCAAGCTTTCACCCGAGGTGAAGGCCGCCGGCGGTCTTGCCATCGTGGGTACCGAGCGGCACGACTCCCGCCGTGTGGACCGCCAGCTCCGCGGCCGTTCCGGCCGTCAGGGAGACCCCGGTTCCAGCGTGTTCTTCATCTCCCTGGAAGACAAGCTCATGCGCCTGTTCGGCAGTGAGCGCATCGCCTCGGTGGTGGACAAGCTCGGAATGAAAGACGACGAGGCCCTCGAGGCCAGCATGCTTTCCAGCGCCATCGAGCGCGCCCAGAAGAAGGTCGAAGAGAACAACTTCGGCATCCGAAAGCGCCTGCTCGAATACGACGACGTCATGAACTATCAGCGCGAGGCCATCTACTCCCGCAGGCGCAACGCCATCAGCGGCGACAAGGTGGAAATCGACCTCCGCAACATGATGCTCGACTCGGTCAACCTGCTGGTCGACCAGTGCGAGGGCATGGACTTCGAGTCCTTCCAGGAGAACCTCATGGCCAAGCTTTCCATCGACTGCGGTTTCGACGAGGAATTCTACAGCCACGCGAAGCACGACGAGCTGGTAAGGAGGCTCGTGGAGCATATCCAGGAGAGCTACCAGCGCCGCATGGACAACCTGGTGGAAAAGCTCGC